>DATJUL010000324.1:0-9520 GCA_035502295.1 Allostellaceae bacterium
CCAGAGGAACTGTTCAGAACCTTGGACCCCAACCTTGGAAGGTTTCAGAGCGTCGACCGTGCGCTTTGTGATCTTTTCCATGCGATTCCAACGCCTTGGGCGATTTCTGCTTCCATTTGGCCATTTAGATCGGTTGGAAGCAAAATGGAAGCACTTGAGATCGGGTCGCGGCGTAGAATCGGCGGCAGCCGGCAGTATAGACTGAACCATAAACCAATTTATTTCAGCATATTAGGTACTTAGGGCGGCGGCCGGATATTGTGGCGTAGACCGCTGGGGCACGTTGCCAAGGTTGGGGTCGTGGGTTCGAATCCCATCGCCCGCTCCAAAATTTTTACAGAAAGAATAACAACTGCGATACGGCCTGCACGCGGGGGGTGCGCCGGGAGCGTGCACCAAGGCGCACGAACCGTCGGCGCCAATCGACGGTGGTTCACCGAAGACTGCGCAGACGGCTCGGCGGACGGCAGGCCGGCGGCGAGCGCGAGCCGCCCCAGGACCGCCCTCGGCAGCCGTGCAGGCGGCATCGCCGGCTCCTCCGGCGCTGGTTGGCGAAACCCTTTATTTTATGAGGTCTCCGACGTCCTGCTCCGGGGCTCTTTGAAATCGTGCAGTGCGCTAAACAACTAGCGCAGCGGCGAGAATTCGGCCGGCACGACGAACATGTTCTCCTGGCGGGTGAACATGCCGCGCGTCGCGGGCGGCCAGGCGCCGCCGGCCCGCGCCTCGTCGCGCACCCGGAAGCGTTCGGCGACGTCCTTGTAGGCCCACACGTGGATCCACTGGTTCAGCCCGCCGATCTCGGTATGGCCGCAGAACGCCAGCGGCGAATATTTCTGGCGTCCCTCGATCCGCTCGGCCCAGCGCTCGACGACGGTCGGCGTGACGCCCGGCAGCATCGTGTAGGTGCGAACTTCGTAGAGGCCGCCGAGCCGGCGCGGCTCGAGTTTCGGCGAGAACGGCGCCGGGATGATGATCTTCGATTCCATCTCCTCGATGAATTCCTGGATGTTGGGCGGCCAGCCCGGGATTTTCTCGGCCCGCACCTTGGTACGGTGGGCGAGATCGTCATAGGGCCAGCAATGGATGATGCGATTGAGCGGACCGACCTCGGTATGGAAGAAGGCCCCGAGCGGCGAGACCTTGACCCGTTCTCTCAGCCCCTCGGCGAACCGCTTCTCGGCCTCGGGAACCGAGCCGGGCTGCAGCCGATAGGTGCGCATTTCGATGATGGCCATGGCGTGCTCCTCACAGCGAGAGTGACGCGCCCATAGTAGCGGCAGAACCCGGCGGTTGCACCAGCCCTGCGCCGCGCCTCACGGCAGATTTGCAAGTCGCGCCGCGAGGAGGTGAAAGAGGCCGTCGACATCGATATGGTCGACGATTCGGGCGTTGGGCGCGCGGCGACGCCGCTCGATGATCGTCATGCCGAGGGTCAGCGCGCTGGCGGTCTCGACCGTGACATGCGCCTCGCTGAGGCGGAACAATCCCGGCGCCAACAGATACGCGATGACGCACGCATCGTGCATCGCCACTGGCGACCGTCCCGCGCCGGACGGCGCCAACAGCGTCGCTGCGGCGGCGCTGCAGCGCCCGCCGAGCGCGGCGATCGGGGCAATGCGCTCGGGCGTACCGATGACCGTTTCGGTCGCGTCGAGCGGCACCAGTGTGATCGGCCGGCCGCTCGCCAACACGATCGCCGCGGCCTGCGGGTCGCAGTGGATGTTGAACTCGGCCGCCGGCGTGATGTTGCCGTGGCTGCCGCCGCCCATGATCACGAGTTCGGCGATCGCGGCGGCGATGTCCGGCGCCATGACCAGCGCCACGGCGATGTTGGTCAACGGCCCGAGCGCGCACAGCGTGACGCTCTGCGGCGCCGCGGCGCGCAGCGTCTGGATGAGCCAGCCGACGCCGTGCTGCGCCTGCAGCGCTTCCGTCGGCGGCGGCAGCGCGAGGGCGCCGAGGCCCTCGTCGCCATGGATATGCGCGGCGTCGGGTCGGGTGCCGGCAATGGGCCGCGGGCAGCCGGCAAACACCGGAATGTCCGAGCGACCGGCCAGCTCGACGACGGCGCGGGCATTGCGCTCGGTCGCCGGCAGCTTCAGGTTGCCGGCAACCGCGACGAGCCCGCGCACGGCGAGTTCCGCGGCGGCGAGCGCCAACAGGATCGCGACGGCGTCGTCGATGCCGGGGTCGGTGTCGATGATGATCGCGCGCGGCATGGCCGCGGCGTTGTCAGGCGGCCTGGCGCGATGCCAGGCGGAGCGCCGGGGCGCGCGCCGCAAGCCGGCTCGGCAGCACGACCTGGCCCCTGAGGTCGCAGAGGCACGCGTGGAGGCGTTCGCATTCCGGGCTCAACACCGGCGGGCTGTGGCGCGGCGCCCGGCCGGGGTCGAGCCGCGCCGCTCGCGCCGCTGCCATGCGACGGCGCGAGAGGCCGGTCACTTCGGCAACCGCATCCAGCCATTGGGTCTTCTGCGGATCGATCAGGTCGTCGAAATCGACCGTGCAACCGCCGTAAACGTGCAGCCACAACAACGCGTTTTTGTAGGTCCGCAGGTAATAGGCCTCGATCGCGCGGGTATCGAGCCCGGCGGCGCGCAGCGCAAGGCTCATTGCCTGCGGCGCGAACGAGCGGTGGCTGACCACGATTCGCGGCAGATAGCCGAACTTTGCGGTCAGTTGCACCGTGAGATCGAGATTGGGCCCCTTGACGAACTGCGCCGCGGCCAGCGCATGCCGCAAATGCATCTTCGCATGGTGGCGCGCGGCATCCCAAATCCAGCGCCGCGGCCACAACGGGCGCACCGCGCCCAACCGATCGGCAACCGTGAACCACGCCGCCGCACGGGTGACGTCTGCATGCTCAAAGGCGCCGTCGTCCGCCGCCCACACCTGATCGGCCGGCATGCCGAAGTCGGCGCCCGCCGCAGCCAACACCGCGCATAACAGCGACGAGCCAGTGCGGCCGGCGCCGACGACCAGAAATCGCTCCCGTTGATCTTGCCCCACTGGCACTCCAGCGCCTCGTCTCAACCCCCGCGCAGTCCAGACGGCAACCGCGGGTGAAGCGTAGGCGGCCTGGTTTCATCCATCAAGGCAAAACTAAGGCAGAACGCAATCGGCTTGACGAACCCGGCGAACCAAAGTAGAACGGCGACAGAGTTTAGGATTTGTTCGCGCCGGGAGGGCGGACCATGCTGACCAGAAAGCAGCACGAGCTGTTGATGTTCATCAACCAGCGGCTGGCCGCGAGCGGCGTCGCGCCGTCGTTCGACGAGATGAAGGACGCGCTGAACCTGCGCTCGAAATCGGGCATTCACCGGCTGATCAGCGGCCTCGAAGAGCGCGGCTTTATCCGTCGCCTGCCGCATCGGGCGCGCGCCCTCGAAGTGCGGAAGCTGCCGGAGGAGAGCGCTGCCCCGCTGAGCGCGGCCGCCGCCGGCACAGCCGCCGAGCGCGGCCGCTTTTCGCCGACGGTCATTCGCGGCGATTTCGCGGGCGCCCTGCCCGGCACGCCGATCGCTGCCAACACCGCGGCGGTCGATCTGCCGCTTTACGGCCGCATCGCCGCCGGCACGCCGATCGAGGCGCTGCGCGACCAGAGCAATTCGGTCGCCGTTCCGGGCAGCCTGGTTGGCCGCGGCGAGCATTACGCGCTCGAAGTGGCCGGCGACAGCATGATCGAGGCCGGCATTCTCGACGGCGACACGGTCATCATCCAGCGTAGCGATTCCGCCGAAAACGGCGAGATCGTCGTCGCCTTGGTGGATGACCAGGAAGTCACGCTGAAACGGCTGCGGCGACGGGGTGCATCGATTGCCCTCGAACCCGCCAACAAATCTCATGAAACCCGCATTTTCGGCCCCGACCGGGTCAAGGTGCAGGGACGTCTCGTCGGCCTCTTGCGACGTTATTGACGCGCGCCGCATCAGCGCGCCACCACCCCCATCTGCGGGGCGTCCTGCGGCATCGTGCCCGTCGTGCCGCGATACCCTTGATCGCGCGGGATCGCCGCGCATCTTGAGCGCGTTTACGATTCCGCAACCGTTGACAACCACTGGTTTACGCTGGTTCGCCACACGGGCGGTTCACACGGGAATTTTCTGTCATGCGCACGATGATGCGAACGGCGCGTCTCCTGCTCTTTGCCGGGATTGCGCTTCCCCTGGCGCTCTCGCTGCACTCGCCGCGAGCGTCGGCGGCCTTGGACGACGCTCACGGCGCCGACGCGGTGCGCAGTCTCTACAGCACGCTGCTGGCGGCGATGCGCGACGGGCCGGCGCTCGGGTCGCGCGGCCGGTATGCGCAAATCGCGCCGGTGGTGCGTCGGGTATTCGACATCCCGCTGATGACCCGGGTCGCTGTCGGCCCCGAATGGGCCGCGCTGAACGCGGCACAGCGCCGGCGCGTGAGCGATGCGTTTGCCCGCTACATCGCGGCCGTCTACGCCGAGCGCTTCGACAGCTATTCCGGCGAGCAGCTGCAGGTAACGGGGGAACAAGCCTCGCCGGGCGGCGCGATCATCACCAGCCGCATCGTCAAGTCCGACGGCGACCCGGTCAACATCAACTACCTGATGCGCGACAACGGCGGGATATGGCAGATCGCCGATGTGTATCTCGACGGCACGATCAGCGAACTGGCAACCCGCCGCTCGGAATTCGCCGACATCCTGCGCCGCAGCGGCATCGAGGGCCTGATCCAGGCGCTCAACAGCAAGGCCGCCGCGCTCGGCTCGGCCCGCGCGTCGTAGCAGCTCACCCCAAGGTCGGCCGGATCAGCGGCAGAAATCGCTGCGCCCAGGCGGAGGCGGCCGCTTGAAGCATTGTTGGCACTCTCGCTATATGATTGCTGGTTCGCGGTCGCCGATATAGATAGGGATATCGGGAGGTTGCTTCGATGATCCTGTTTACGCTGCGCTGCGCCGACGGCCACGAGTTCGAAGGCTGGTTCCGCGATAATGACGGCTTCGCGGCGCAGCAGAAAGGCGGCGAGATCACCTGCCCGGTGTGCGGCGACAGCCGGATCGAAAAGGCGGTCATGGCGCCGGCGATCGGCCGCTCGCACGATCGCATGCCGGTGTCGCCCGCGCAGATGCGGCGGGCGCTGGTCGCGTTGCGGCAGCAGGTCGAGAGCCATTGCGATTATGTCGGCCCGCGATTCGCCGAAGAGGCGCGCAAAATCCATTATGGCGAGGTCGACCCGCGCGGCATTTACGGCGAAGCGACCCCCGACGAATCGCGTGAGTTGACCGACGAAGGTATCAAGTTCGGGCAGATCCCGTGGGTCCCGACGACGGATGCGTGAGCGGCAGACCAGCCGCGTTCAGCGCCCGCTCAGTGCAGCGTCAATTGGTGCTTGAAATGGCGAAAGCGGTTGGGCGCGGTGCGGCTGCTCTGCTTGACGTTGACCGAATGCAGTTTGCCCTCGATGTTGGCGCGCCAGAAATCGAGGAATTTCCGCAGCTCGGGAAATTCGGGGGCGAGGTCGAATTTCTGCCAGATGAAGCTCTGCAGCAGGTCCGGATGATCGGGCAGCCGATAGATGATCTCGGCCGTCGTCAGCCGGTAGCCTCGCAGTTGCAGCTCGAACGGTGTCACGGTCGGAATCTCTCGCCGGTGCGCTCCGGAGGGCGCTGAGCATGACCCCGCGAACGCGCCGGATCAACAGAAAAACGCTCGCAAAAGCAAGCGCGTAGCAGCGTTCCCGGCGGTCTGCTGCCAAGCCGCGGACGCTGGCGCGACCGCGCTCTTGAAGGGATCGTCGCGCGGTTTAAATAAGTCTGCAGCGGCGTTTTGCCCACCGCGCCGCGACGTCATCCTCTAAGGTCCCGACGATGCACCGGACCCTCTCAGCGCTCATGCTCGCGGGCGCCGTCGCGGCCATTGCGGCTGCGCCGACCGTGGCGCTGGCCGGTGCGCCGATCCCGGAGGTCGGCGGCGTCGTTCCGACCCTGGCGCCGATGCTGGCGCGCATCACGCCGGGTGTCGTCAACATCGCGGTGCGCAGCCGGGTGCGCGAACAGAACCCCTTGTTGCAGGACCCGTTCTTCCGCCGCTTTTTCGACCTGCCGCAAGGCCGGCAGACGCACGAGCGCGAGACCGAGGCGACCGGCTCGGGCGTCATCGTCGATGCGAGACACGGCTATGTGCTGACCAACGGCCACGTCGTCGAGAATGCGACGCGCATCGATGTGACGACCAAGGACAACCGCCGCTTTACCGCCCGGCTGGTCGGCCGCGACGACGAGACCGACATCGCCGTCCTGCAGATTCCAGCCGATCATCTGACCGCGGTGCCGATGGGCGATTCCGCGAGGTTGCGGGTCGGCGATTTCGTGCTGGCGATCGGCAACCCGTTCGGCCTCGGGCAGACCGTCACCTCCGGCATCGTCAGCGCGCTCGGCCGCAGCGGCCTCGGCATCGAGGGCTACGAAGACTTCATCCAGACCGACGCCTCGATCAATCCCGGCAACTCCGGCGGCCCGCTCGTCGATCTTGAGGGCCGCTGCGTCGGCATCAACACGGCAATCCTGGCGCCAGGCGGCGGCAATATCGGCATCGGGTTTGCGGTGCCGATCGATATGGCGCGACGGGTCATGGAACAATTGATCCGCTATGGGCGGGTCCGGCGCGGCCGCATCGGGGTCGCGATCGAGGACCTGACGCCCGATCTTGCCGCCGCGCTGAAGACCGCGCATTCCGAAGGCGCCGTCATCGTGCGCGTCGATCCCGATTCGCCGGCCGAACAGGCCGGACTCGAGCGCGATGATCTCGTCGTCGCGATCGACGGCGTGCCGGTGCACAGCGGCACGCAATTGCGCGACACGATCGGACTGACGACAATCGGCCGCCGGATCGATCTGACGATCGACCGCCATGGCGCACCCTACGATGTGCACGTGCGGGTCGAGGCGGCGCGCCCCTCCGAAGAGGCGCGGCGCATGGGCCGCGGCTGAGCCGAACTGATCCGCAGAGCGATGGCGACGCAAAACCTGTACGAGGTGCTCGGCGTCAAGCGGGATGCCGGCGCCGACGACATCCGCAAGGCCTACCGCAAGCTGGCCAAGGAGTTTCACCCCGACCTCAACCCCGGCAAGCCCGAGGCCGAGGCGCGCTTCAAGACGATCACCGCGGCCTACGACATCCTGTCCGACCCGGAAAAGCGCGGCCGTTACGACCGCGGCGAGATCGACGAGAGCGGCGCCGAGCGGCCGCGCTACTCCTACCGGCCGCATGCCGAGGGGGCGCAGGGCTGGAAATACCGGCCGGAAGGCGAGATGGATGCGGGCGATCTCGACGATCTGTTTGCGATGTTCGGCCGCGGCGCCGGCTCGGCGAGAGGCGGTCGCGGCGGCGCAGGTTTCCAGATGCCCGGCCCCGACCGCCATTACACGCTGACGATCGACTTTGTCGCGGCGGCCAACGGCGGCAAGGAGCGCCTCTCTCTCGCGCCGGATCAGTGGCTCGACGTGACGATCCCGCCAGGCATCGAACAGGGCCAGATTTTGCGGCTCAAGGGCAAGGGCGGCGCCGGCGTCGGCGGCGGCCCGGCGGGCGACGCGCTGATCGAGGTGCTGGTCGCGCCGCATCCATTCTTCCGCCGCGACGGCGACGACATCCACCTCGACCTGCCGGTCAGCCTGCCGGAAGCCGTGCTCGGCGCGCGCGTCGCGGTGCCGACCGTCTCCGGGCCGGTGACGATGACGATCCCCAAGGGCTCCGACAGCGGCACGCGGCTGCGCCTGCGCGGCAGGGGCATCCAGCGCCGCCGCCGGGGCGGCGAGAGCCACGCCGGCGACCAGTACGTGACGCTGAGGGTCGTCATCGGCGCCAGCGACGATCCCGACCTTGCGGCGTTCCTCAAGGGCTGGGGCGACACGCACAAAACCGACCCGCGCCGCGCGATGGGCGGCGGCGAGCATAAGGGGGAAGCCGCGTCATGATCGGCGCCGACGAATTGTTGCGCCGCATCGCCGGCCTCGACCGCGCCGAGCTGGTGCGCTGGATCGACAATCGCTGGATCGTGCCCGACGAACAGGGCGGCGCCTGGCTGTTTCGCGAGGTCGATATCGCACGCGTCGAGCTGATCCTCGACATCCGCCGCGATTTCGCGATCGACGACGAGGCGATGCCGCTCCTGCTCGGCCTCGTCGACCAGGTCTACAGCCTGCGTCGCCTGCTGCGCCGGCTGTGCGATGCGCTGGAAGCACAGCCGGCCGATATCCGCGACCGGATCCGCCGCGCCCTGCCGCCGGAAGGCGGTGCTATTCCGTGATGCCGGCGGCCAGTTCGTCGAAGCGGTCGGCAAGGCGCGCGAGCCGCCAGTCGCGCGCCAGCGCCGCGGCCCGCTCCCAGGTCGGCGTCCGGTCCGGCAGCGGCGGGATCGGCGCCGCCCGGTCCATCGTCGCGATGCGGCGGTAGAGCCGCAGTTCCTCGGCCTGCGCGTCGAGCAGCCCGGCGGCGAGCGCGTCTTCCAGCGTCGCGTATTTGTGCAAGAGCGCCGCCGCGCCCTTCGCACCGACGCCGCGGGCGCCCGGCAGGCGATCCGCGGGATCGCCGCGCAGCGCGATGAAATCGGGCACCTGGCGCGGTTCGACGCCGTAGCGTGCGCGCACCTCGTCGGGGCCGATGCGGGCAACTTCGCCGGCCCTCAGCGGATACAGGATTGTCGTCCTGTCCGACGCCAGCTGGAACGCATCGCGGTCGCCGCTGGCGACCAGCACCTGCCCGCCCCCCGCTTCCTCGGCCGCCGCCGCAGCGGCAAGGAAATCATCTGCCTCAAAACCCGCCGCCTTGGCATTGGCAACGCCGCAGGCGGCAACCAATTCGGGCAAAATCGCCAATTGCTCGACCAGGTCGGCGGCGAATTCGCGGCCGCCCTGATAGGCCGGAAACAGCCTCTGCCGATAGGTCGGCGCGGCCAGCGTGTCCCACCCGACGAGCACCGCGCGCGGTCGCGCGTCCGCGTAAAACCGCACGAGAAAATTGGCGAAGCCGACGATCGCGCCGGCGCCGCGCCCGTCGGCGCGGCGGATCGTCTTCGGCAGCGCGTGATAGGCGCGATGGGCGAAATTGTCGCCGTCGATGACGAGCAGCGGCGGCATTTAGGCGTCGGGGAGGCGCATCCAGTGCGGTCGGAACGGCGTCAGCGTCGCGCCTTCGACCTCCAGCCGGCCGCCCTCCGCGACCGCGTCGAGGCGCAGCAGCGCGAGGCCGAGGCCGCCCTGCGACGAGCGCATCTCGCCTGCCTCGTGCCCGTTCGCGCTGATGATCGCGCCGGGCGCAGGCGGCGCGCCGGCGATCTCGACCGGAAACAGCCGGCGCTTGACGAGGCCGCGATACTTCGTGCGCGCGGTCAATTCCTGCCCGACATAGCAGCCTTTCTGCCAATCGACGCCGTTGAGTTCGTCGAACCCGGCTTCCAGCAGGATCGATTTCTCCGGCACCAGGTCGCGGCTGCCATCGGGCACGCCGAGCGCGAGGCGATGCCGGTCGTAGGCGGCAAAATCGGCCGC
>DATJUL010000325.1:0-2985 GCA_035502295.1 Allostellaceae bacterium
GCGGCCGGCAAGGACACGCGCGGCATGATCCGGCAGCACCAGTTCGAAAAGGTCGAACTCGTGTCGATCACAACGCCGGAGCAATCGGCGGCCGAGCACGAGAACATGACCGCGTGCGCCGAGGAAGTGTTGAAGCGGCTCGGCCTCGCCTACCGCGTCATGCTGCTGTCGGCGGGCGACATGGGGTTTGCCGCGCAAAAAACCTACGACATCGAGGTCTGGCTGCCGGGGCAGAACGCCTATCGGGAAATCTCCAGCTGCTCCAATTGCGGCGCCTTCCAGGCCCGCCGCATGAACGCGCGCTACCGCCCGAAGGAGGGCAGGGGCAACCGGCCGGTGCACACGCTGAACGGCTCCGCGCTCGCGATCGGCCGCACCTTGATCGCGATCCTCGAAAATTATCAGCGCGCCGACGGCAGCGTCGCGATCCCGCAAGCGTTGCAGCCCTATATGGGCGGCCTCACGGCGATCGGCGGCGATGGCTGAGGCGCCGATCGGACCCGGTCACTACCCCGATTCGCGCCGCCGCGGCGGCCATTGTCGACGGCAACCAATTCCGCTCTCCCGAAGTCGGCGTCGAACTGCGGTGCCGGGACCCGGCGCGACGGCGGCTTTGCCGCGCCGACCGCATGTACCCTAGAATGGCAGGCACAGTTCGGCTTTCTTGCCCGTGGGGGCGGGCAGGAGGGGGAAATGAAAAACGCAGCATTCGCGCCGCACCGCGTCGGCACGGCGGTCGCGGTGCTGGCCGCCGGTCTTCTCGCCGCCTGCTCGTCGGGTCCGCCGGCGCCGGTCATCATCGGGCAGGCGACAGCCCCGCCGTTCGCCGCACCATACCCGCCGCCGATCGCGGCGGTCCCGATGACGGTGCAGCAACGGCCGCCGCCGATGCCGCGGCGGCTGGCCGAGCGACTGCCGCGGCCGCCGGCGGCGAGCGGGCCGCGCCAGGGCGTGCGGATCGTCGTGCAACGCGGCCAGTCGGTCGGCGGGCTCGCCGAAAAATACCATGTGCCGGTGCGCGACATCATCGCCGCCAATCGCCTGCCGCCGCCCTACGGCATCGAGATCGGCCAGCATCTGCTGATCCCGGGCGCCACCAGGCGGCCGCCGCCGCGACTGGCGGCCGCGCCGCCGCGCTGGGTGCGGCAGGCGAGCGAGCGCCCGCCGCCCGAGATCATCCCGCTCGACGGGCCGGCGCCGCGGCCGGCGCCGGAGCAGGCCAGCCGCACTGCCGCCGCCGCGCCGCACGAGGCGACACCCGAGTACGCTGCCGCGCCGCCCGATCGCGGCGGGTTGCTGTGGCCGGTGCGCGGCCAGATCATCGAAGGCTACGGCGTGACGCCAACCGGCGGGCGCAATGCCGGCATCAACATCGCGGCGCCGCAGGGCGCGCCGGTGCGGGCGGTCGATGGCGGCGTCGTCGCCTATGCCGGCAACCAGTTGCGCGGCTACGGCAATCTGGTGCTGATCAAGCATCCGGACGGGCTCATTTCGGCCTATGCGCATTGCGAAACGCTGCTCGTGCACCGCGGCGAGCAGGTGGTGCGCGGCCAGGTCATCGCGCGGGTCGGCGAAACCGGCGGCGTCGATCGACCGCAGCTGCATTTCGAATTGCGCCAGGGCGAGCGCGCCCTCGACCCGCGCCGCTTCCTCGGACCGCTGCCGGGCTGAGCGACTGGACCCCGGGGCGGGTTCAGCCGAGCGGTTTGCCGAGGCGGCCGGCAAGGTCCTGGATGAACTGCCAGGCGACGCGGCCCGATCGCGCGCCGCGCGTGATCGCCCATTCGCCGGCCTGGGCGCGCAGTTCGCCCGGCGGCAGGTCGAGCCGGAAATGCCGGGCATAGCCCAAGACGATCGCCTGATACGTCTCCTGGTCGACATTGTGAAAGCCGAGCCACAGCCCAAAGCGGTCTGACAGCGAAACCTTCTCCTCGACCGCTTCGGCGGGGTTGATCGCGGTCGAGCGTTCGTTGTCGATCATGTCGCGCGGCATCAGGTGGCGGCGGTTCGAGGTCGCATAGAGCGCGACATTCGCGGGCCGCCCCTCGATGCCGCCCTCCAGCACCGCCTTCAGCGATTTGTAGCTGGCGTCATTGCCGTCGAACGAGAGATCGTCGCAGAACAACAGGCAGCGGCGCGGGCTGTCGCGCAAGAGCGCCAGAAGGCGCGGCAGGCTCGGGATATCCTCGCGGTGAATCTCGACGAGCGCCAGCGCGTGCGGCGCCGCCTCGTTGACCGCGGCGTGGGTCGCCTTGACGAGCGCGCTCTTGCCGGTGCCGCGCGCGCCCCACAACAGCACGTTGTTGGCCGGCAGCCCGGCGGCGAAGCGCTCGGTGTTGTCGAGCAGGATGTCGCGCACCCGGTCGATGCCGCGCAGCAGCCCGAGGGGCACGCGGTTGACGCTCGGCACCGGCTCCAACCATTCGCGCTCGGCATGCCAGACAAACGCGTCGGCGGCATCGAGGTCGTTGACCGCAGCGCCGGAGGGCGCCAGGCGTTCGAGGGCGTCGGCGATGCGCTGGAGCAGCGCGACGAGATCAGGCTCGGGCATGACGCCTCCGTCTAGCACACGGCTTTTGCCGGCAGAAGCGCGTCCGGCACGCAACCGCCCCAGCGCGTTGACAGGTGATCGCTCGACCGTTAGCGTTCCGCCGCTCTGCCGATAGCAGAAGGCGCGTTCGTCCCCTATATTGGGATCGGTCGGTCCGCGAGTGTCGCGCGCCGGCCCAGTGCGCATTGAGGGCACCCGATGTTCGACAGCCTCAGCGACCGCCTGAACGATGTGTTCGACAGGCTGCGCCGGCGCGGCGCGCTGTCGGCCGACGATGTCGGTGCGGCGCTGCGCGAGATCCGCGTCGCGCTGTTGGAAGCCGACGTGGCGCTGCCGGTCGTGCGCGACTTTATCGGCAGCGTGCGCGACAAGGCGGTCGGGCAGGAGGTGCTGCGCTCGGTCACGCCGGGCCAGATGGTCGTCAAGATCGTGCA
>DATJUL010000326.1:0-2563 GCA_035502295.1 Allostellaceae bacterium
CGCCATCGTCGTGCACCAGGTGCTGCACTACGCCGACCGGCCGGATGCGGCGATCGCCGAGGCGGCCCGCGTGCTGCGCCCGAACGGCATCCTCGTCGTCGTCGATTTCGCGCCGCACGGCCTCGAATTCCTGCGCGACGAGCACGCCCATCGCCGGCTCGGCTTTTCCGATACCGATGTCGCGCAGTGGTGCCGCACCGCCGGCCTCGATCCCGACATGCCGCGTCGCCTGCCCGGCGACCCCTTGACCGTCGTTATCTGGACCGCGCATCGCCGGGCCGCCGCCGGCCGCCTCGCGGTGCCGGCGACCGTGTCGGTTGCCGCCTCTCCCGTCGAGCGGGTGCTGTCACGATGAACACCGTCGCTCGCGGCCTCCTCGCCGCCGACCCGATCGGCGATTTCGACGCCGGGCCGCCGCGCATCTCGTTCGAATTCTTCCCGCCGAAAACGCCCGACATGGAGGAGCGGCTGTGGGCCGCGATCAAACGGCTGGAGCCGCTGCGGCCGCGCTTCGTGTCGGTCACCTACGGCGCCGGCGGCTCGACGCGCGAGCGCACCCACGCCACCGTGCGCCGCATCCGCCAGGAAACCGCGCTGGAGCCGGCGGCGCACCTGACCTGCGTTGCCGCGACGCGCGAGGAGATCGACGCCGTTGCGCGCGGCTATTGGGAGGCCGGCGTCCGGCACATCGTCGCGTTGCGCGGCGACCCGCCCGGTGGCATCACGACAGGCTACGCGCCGCATCCCGGTGGCTACGCCTACGCCGCCGATCTTGTCGCCGGCCTCAGACGGATCGCCGATTTCGAGATCAGTGTCGCTGCCTATCCCGAGACCCATCCGGCGGCGCGCAGCCCCGCTCACGACCTCGACAATCTGAAGCAGAAGCTCGATGCCGGCGCCAGCCGCGCGATCACCCAATTCTTTTTCGACGCCGAGGTATTTCTGCGCTTTCGCGACCGTGCCGCAGGCGCCGGCATCGCCTGCCCGATCGTCCCGGGCATTTTGCCCGTCACCAATTTCGCGCAATTGAAGCGCATGGCGGAGGCCTGCGGTGCCTCGATCCCGGCCTGGATGGGGGCGCATTTCGACGGTCTCGACGACGACCCCGACACGCGTCGTCTCGTCGCCGCCTCGTTGGCCGCCGAGCAATGTCGCCGGCTGCAGGCGAACGGCGTCGGCGAATTCCATTTCTACACGCTGAACCGCGCTGATCTCCTGGTTGCGATCTGCCACCTGCTCGGCGTCCGCGCCGGCAAGCCCGCGGCGGCGGCATGACAAAGACAACGCTTCAGCGCAAAGAGCGCAAAGGTTGCGCAGAGAGCGCAAAGGTTTTGTCCACCCCGGCGCGCAGCGCCCAATCCATTCTCGGCCGCCAAGTCAAAGCGCTTCGCGCCGGTATGGCGCCTTCGCGCCCTTCGGGTCTCCTTGGCGCCCTTTGCGCTGAGAATTGTTCCTTTTCTTCCGCTTCCGCTTCCGCCGGTGTTCCCCGCCGATGACGCATCTGCTCGATTACCTCGCCGATCGCGTGCTCTTGTGCGACGGCGCGATGGGGACGCAGGCGCAGGCGCGCAATTTCCGCATCGTCGAGGATTTCCGCGGCCACGAAAACTGCACCGAGATTCTGTGCGAGAGCCGGCCCGATTTTGTCCGCGACGTACATCGCGGCTATCTTGCCGCCGGCGCGGACGCGATCCAGACCAATTCGTTCGGCGGCTCGCCGATCACGCTGGGCGAGTTCGGCATCGCCGAGAAGGCCTTCGACCTCAACCGCCGCTCGGCCGAGCTGGCCCAGGAGGCGATCGGCGAATTCGCGTATGACGGGCGGACGCGCTTTGTATTCGGCTCGGTCGGGCCGGGCACGCGCCTCCCCTCGCTCGGCCATGTCGCCTACCAGGAGATCGAAGACGCGCTGGCGGTGCAATGCGCCGGCCTCGTCGCCGGTGGGGTCGATGCGATCCTGATCGAGACCTGCCAGGACCCGCTGCAAATCAAGGCCGCGGTCAACGGCGCCAAGCGGGCGCGCGAGGAAGCCGGCAAGCACGACATGCCGATCCTCGTGCAGCTGACGATCGAGACGACCGGCACGCTGTTGGTCGGCGCCGACATCGCCGCGGCGGCGACGATCGTTCACGCGCTCGACGTTCCGGTCCTCGGCCTCAACTGCGCCACCGGCCCGCGCGAGATGGCCGAGCACGCCCGCTGGCTCGGCGAAAACTGGCCCGGCCCTATCTCGGTGCAGCCCAATGCCGGCCTCCCGGAACTGATCGGCGGCGAGGCCCGCTATCCGCTGACCCCGAAGGAGCTGGCGCAGTGGCTCGAACGCTTCGTGCTGGAAGACGGGGTCAACCTGATCGGCGGCTGCTGCGGCACCGAGGCCCGTCACATCGCCGCGCTCGACGACATGCTGCGTCGCATCGGCCGTGACCGCCCACGGCCCTCGCCGAAGACGCGCCACGTCGTGTGGACGCCCTCGGTCGCCTCGCTCTACGGCCACGTGCCGCTGCGCCAGGAAAACGCCTATCTGTCGATCGGCGAACGGTGCAACGCCAACGGCTCGCGCGCC
>DATJUL010000327.1:0-13042 GCA_035502295.1 Allostellaceae bacterium
GACGCCGTCGGCGAGCGGCCGGACGGCGCCTGATGCTGCCGCCCGGCAGCACGATCGGCATTCTCGGCGGCGGCCAGCTCGGCCGCATGACGGCGATGGCGGCGGCGCGCCTCGGCTACAAGACGCATGTTTTCGCCAATGAGGCCGATGCGCCGGCAGCACAGGTCGCCGCCGCGGCGACGGTTGCACCATTCGGCGACGCAGCCGCGGTTGCGCGCTTTGCCGCGGCGGTCGATGTCGCGACGTGCGAATTCGAGAATGTGCCGGCTGCGGCGCTGCGCCGGGTCGCCGCGAAGCGGCCGGTTTTGCCGCGTCCCGATATTCTCGAAATCGCCCAGGACCGGCTGCGCGAAAAGAAATTCCTGCGCGGCATCGGCGTCGCGACAACCGAGTTTCGCGCCGTCGGCGGGCCGCGCGACCTCGCCGAGGCGGCCGGCGCGCTCGGCCGCCCGGCGGTGTTGAAGACGGTGCGTCTCGGCTATGACGGCAAGGGCCAGGTCATGCTCGAGGCCGACACCGGCGCCGAGGAGGCGTGGCACCACATGGGCGCGGCGCAGGGCATCCTCGAAGCGTTCGTCGATTTTCATTGCGAAATTTCGGTTATCGTCGCCCGCGGCGCCGACGGCGCGCTAGCCAGTTATGTCCCGGTCGAGAACGAGCATAAAAATCACATCCTGCACCGGACGATCGCGCCGGCGCGCATCGCGCCCGAACTCGCCGAGGCGGCCACCGCCATCGCCCGCCGCATTACCGCCGAGGTGGCGCTCGTTGGGGTCCTCGCGGTCGAGATGTTCGTGACGAAGGCGGGCGCGATCCTCGTCAACGAGCTGGCGCCGCGGCCGCACAATTCCGGCCATTGGACGATCGACGCCTGCGTGACGAGCCAATTCGAGCAGCTGGTGCGGGCGATCTGCGGCCTGCCGCTCGGCTCGACCGAGCGCCATTCCGACGCGGTGATGACCAACCTCTTGGGCCGCGAGGTGGCGAACTGGCGGGCCGCTCTCGACGAACCCGACGCCAAGCTGCATCTCTATGGCAAGAATGCGGTGCGGCCGGGCCGCAAGATGGGCCATGTGACCCGACTTTTGCCGCGCCGCTAACCCGATTCGGCGAGTGCGCGATGGGCGAGCGGCAGCGTGATCGGTCGCTTGGCGCCAAGCGACAAGCGGTCGATCCGCTCGACGAGCGCCGCGGCGGCCGCGAACGAGCGCTCCATGCGCGGCACGAGAAACGCGATGATTTGCGGCGGCGGCTGCAGCTGCCGGTCGGCGAAGTGCTTGACCAGCACGGCGGCGAGCAGCGCGTCGTCGGGAGCGCCGATCGCGACCGCCGGTGACGCTCGCAGCCGCGACCCGAGGTCGGGGAGCGTGATCGGCCACGCGGCGGGTGGCCGCCGCGCGACGACGAGCAGGCCCGAGCCGCCGTCGCGGCAGCAATTGTAGAGATGCAGCAAGGCGCGTTCCGGTGCGGCTTCGGCGTCGTCGATTGCGACCCCGGGCGCGGCGGCAAGCTCGCCCGGATCGAGTTTGCCGAGCGCGTCACCGGCAATCAGCGCCGCGCCGCTGCGCGCCTGCCACAGGGCGGCCAGGTGGCTCTTGCCGCTGCCGGCCGGCCCGTGCAGCACCAGTGCGAAGGCGGGCCAGTGCGGCCAGCGCTCGATCCAGCCGAGCGCCGCCTCGTTGCCGGAAGAGACCAGGAAATCGGCGCGGCCGAGCGCGGTGTCGTGCGGCAGCGCGAGCGGCAGCTGCCTCATCGCAGCCGGGCGATGTTGGTCGGAGTGTCGCCGTCGGCCGCCGGCGCGTCGTAGAGGCTGCTGTGTCTGTAGCGCGACAAGGCAAAGCGGATGAGGACGCCGATGACCGCCGCCGCCGGTACTGCAATGAGGATTCCGACAAAGCCGAACAGCGTGCCGCCGGCAAACAGCGCAAAGATCACCCACACCGGGTGCAGGTGGATGCGGTCGCCGATCAGTTTGGGCGTCAGGAAATTTGCCTCCATGACCTGGCCGAACACAAAGATGCCGGCAACGATGATGATCTCGGTCCAGATACCGTACTGCGACGCAGCCAACGCGATTGCCAGCACGAACCCGGTCGCGACGCCGAGCATCGGGATGATCGCGAGGACGCCGATCAGCACGCCGAGCGCCAGCCCGTCCGAGAGTCCGGCGGCGGTCAGCGCGACGCCGTAATAGACCGCGAGGATCAGGCAGACGAGCGCCTGGCCGTGGACGAAGCCGACCAGCGTATCGCTGACCAGCCGGGCCTGCGCCCGCACCGTATCGAGCGACTGCCGCGGCAGGTAGGAATCGATGACAGCAACCATCCGTTCCCAATCGCGCAGCAGAAAAAACGTAACGATCGGTGTGATGATGACGAGCGAGATGATGTTGAGGATCGCCAGGCTGCTGGTGATCATGCCCTGCACGATGCCGGCCAGCCAGGTCAGCGCCTCGGCGATCTTGGCGCCGACCACATCGCGCAGCTTGCCGACATCTTCGGCCGGCAGGTGCTGCTGCAGCAGTTGGATGAGGTGACCGAGCTCGTTCTGCACCGTTTGGACGAACCCCGGCACGCCGGCGATCAGCTGCACGATCTGCCCTTGGATCACCGGAACCAGGATCACCAGCACAGCGGCAAAGGCGAACAGGAACAGGATCAACACCGCGAGGCTGGCGAGGCCGCGATGCAGGCCCCAGCGCTCGAACCGCGCCACCGCCGGGTGCAGGATGTAGGCGATCGCGAAGCCGGTCGCGAACGGCATCAGGATGCCGCGCAACAGCCCGAGCGCCAGCGCCGCGGCCAACAAGAGGCCCAGCCAGAACAGGAGACGCCAGGTGCGCGGGCTCACAGCACCGGTTCCGAACGCACGAGAACGCGAGCCCAGCGTGCGAGATAGGTGAAACCGGACAGCACCGTCGTCAGCCCGGCCGCGTCGATCAGAAGGGTCGTGGTCGGCCCCGCCGTGACGCCGAGACCGAGCCGCGCGAGCACGAATGTGATCAGCGTGAGCTGGACGAGCGTGTTGACCTTGCTGATGAAAATCGGGCCGATCCCCTGCTGCGCCCCCTTCAGCTGGATCACCAGATAGCCCAGCACGATCAGGAAATCGCGCAGCAACACAAGGAAGACCAGCAAACCAGGCAGATGCCCGTCGTGCCACAGGCTCACATACACGACGACGATCAGCGCCTTGTCGGCGGCCGGATCGAGCAGGGCGCCGAGCGGTGTGCGGCAGTGCCACCGTTTGGCGATCCAGCCGTCGAGGGCGTCGGAAAATCCGGCCGCGACGAACACCGAGAACGCGGCACGGTAGCGCAGGTGGAGAATGAGCCACAGCACCATCGGCGCCGCCATCAGCCGCGCCAGCGTGATCAGGTTCGGCAGGCTGCGCAGAATTTCCACGCGCCGCGCGCGGTGCCGCGCCGCGCGCGGCAACGGCGCCGCCGTCTTTCCCTCTGAGGTCGTGTCGGGGACCATACGGCGCGCGCGTTATTGCGTAGCGCCCGAGCCGTTGCGGGCGAGCCGCCACTGCGGCGCGCCGCCGACGAGCCCAAAGCTGATCTGCGCCAATCCCGCTTTCAGCTGATCGAGGCCGCCGACGTAATCGATCTCGACCGTCGCCTGTTGGCGCGACAAGGCAATAAGTTCGAGCCGCTTGATCTGCGGCACGCCGGTGAGGCGGGCTCGGGCGTGCACCCAATCGTCGAGGCTGGCCACCGGCAACACGGCGGTGAGGCTTGCCGGTGGACCGTTGGCGGCGGTCTCGCTCGTCGCCCAGCCGTTCTCGACATCGGCGGCAACCGCTGCGACGGCGCGGTGCAGCAGCGCCTCCTCGCTTTCGCCGGAGGTCGCGGTCAGCTTCACGTCATGGGTCGCGACGGGCTGGCCGGCGCGATAGGCGCGCACCGCCACATCGACGCCATTTGGCTGGTCGGCCGGCCCCTGCGGAGCGGCGAGCGCAACGAGCGCCTCGCCGGCGGCGTTGCGCTGGGCTTCGGCGGCTAGCGCTTGGAGGTTTCCGGCTTGCGCCTGGGCGGCGTCGATCGCCGCGACATCGCCGGCATCGCCGAGCGGGATGACCAACGGAACCGGGCCGGCAGCGATCGGCTGCTGGTTCCAGGCGTCACGCCACGGGTTGGGGTCTTCCCACAGGGTGGTCTGCGTGCCCGCGTGCCAAACCGGCAGCACGACGATCGGCGTGACGCCTTGCGGCGGCCCGGCCGGGGGCGCGGCGGGCGCGGCCGTCGCAGCCGGAGCGGTCGGCGGCGGGACGAGCGCGATGCCGGCCGCGCTCAGCAGGTCGCGGATCGCATCCGGGCGGAAGTGAAATGTATAGTCGGCCTGATAGCGCACCGGCGACATGCGCTCGTTCGCCACCGCGAAGCTGGCGACGAGATCGGTGATCGCCTGGTCGCTGAGCTTCGGCAGCTTGGCCGGCGCCTGCGGCCCGCCGAGGCCCTGGACGACGGCGTCGAGGGCGCGGCGTTGGCCCGCGAGGCGCGCCATCTCGCGCGCCTTGACGACGCTGGCGGCGGTCGCATCGATCGGCACCGACGCCGAGAAGCGGTCGCTCACCGTCTGCTGCGCCCATCCCGGCGCGATCGCCAGCCCAAGGAGCACCGCCGTCGCGACAGCGACGCCGGCCTCGCGGCATCTCCGCCGACCGCCCGGCGGCCTCGATCGGAGCCGCAACCTCATTGCAAACCGGCCTCGTTTCCATATTGCCGCGGCGGCACGCATCGCTCACGGTGATAGCGTAGTTTTCGCTGTGACGCCATCGACAGCGGGGCGCGCCCATGGCACGGCTCAGGGTCGCGGTCTTGATTTCCGGCCGCGGTTCGAATTTGCAGGCGTTGATCGCCGCCGGTGCCGATCCGTCCTATCCGGCGGAGATCGTCCTCGTCATCAGCAACAACGCCGACGCGGCAGGACTCGCGCGTGCGGCGGATGCCGGGATCGCACATCTCGCGCTGCCGCACCCAAGCCGAGCCGCGTTTGCCGTCGCGGCGGATGCGGCGTTGCGGCAAAGCGGCGCACAACTTGTCGCGCTTGCCGGCTTTATGCGCATCCTCGACGACCGCTTTGTCGCGGCGTGGCAGGATCGGCTCGTCAACATCCACCCCTCGCTGCTGCCGGCCTTTCCCGGCCTTCGCGCGCAGCGCCAGGCGCTTGACGCCGGCGTCAAGATCGCCGGCTGCACCGTGCATTTCGTCCGCCCGGCGGTCGACAGCGGGCCGATCATCGCGCAGGCGGCCGTGCCGGTGCATCCCGACGACGACGAAGAACGCCTCGCGCGACGGATCCTCGCCACCGAGCACCGCCTCTACCCGATGGTGGTGCGGCTCTACGCCGAAGGACGGCTGCGCATTGCCGGCGACCGGGTCGAAATCCTCGGCGCGGCGGCGGCGCCGGGCGCCCTGTTCAATCCGCCGCCATCGCGCTGATTCAGCGGCTTGCCTCGCAGCTCGATTTGGCTATACCTCGCGGCGGCGATACGGTGAGTGCGAGGCGCACATGACAGCAATCGATCCGGAATACCAGCGGCATCGCCGAACCTGGATCGGCTTTACCCGGTTCATCAGGATTGCGCTGGCGGTGATTGTGGTGATCCTGATCGGGTTGGCGATCTTCCTGGCGTGATGCGGGCGGCGGGCAATCTGATACCGGCGCCGACGTGATCGGCCGGTCAGGTGCAGATTTCGATCGCCGCGAAGAAGAACCCGATCTCCTGCGCCGCCGTCTCGGGCGAATCGGAGCCGTGCACCGAATTGGCTTCGATCGAGAGGGCAAAGTCTTTGCGGATCGTGCCGGGCGCCGCCTTGGCGGGATCGGTGGCGCCCATGACCTCACGGTTCTTCGCGACCGCATCCTCGCCTTCCAGCACCTGCACGACGACTGGCCCCGAAATCATGAAGTCGACGAGGCTCTGGTAGAACGGCCGCTCGGCATGCACGGCGTAGAAGCGTTCCGCGATGTCCCGGCTGAGGCGCAACCGCTTTTGTGCGACGATGCTGAGGCCGCTCTCTTCAAAGCGCTGGTTGATCGTGCCGGTCAGGTTGCGCCTTGTGGCGTCCGGCTTGATGATCGACAGCGTGCGCTCGACGGCCATGATTACTCTCGCAAGGCGGCAGAAAGGGGCGGGTTATAGCTGCGGCTCCGCGCGCCGGCAACCGCCGCGGGCCGTTGCTTTGCGCCGACCCTCGATCGCGGCGGCGGGAAGCCGAGCCGATTAGACCTGCGCGTGCACCATCGAGTTCTTGCCGTCGAGGGCCGGCATGATCTCCTCGGCGAAGGTGCGCAGGTGCGCGACCGAGGCGCCGGGTGCGGCGAACAGCACATTCTCGACACCGCCTGCCTGCAGCCGCTCCAGTTGCGCGATGATTTCCTCCGGCGTGCCGAGCAGCGGCGCGTCGTCGAGTTCGAACGCGTCGGGATCGTCGCTGATGTGATGGTAGCGCTCGGCGCCGGGGCCGCGCGCCAGATCGCCGATGTTTTTCAGCACCTCGCGACGGGTGACGACGGCGCGCCGACGCTCTTCCTCGTTATGGACGATCTGCAACCCGCGCGTGACGCCGACCATCATCGGGTCGTACCGGCGGCCGATTGCCGTGCATTCCTCGCGGAAGAGGCGCACGCGATCGATGATCGCGGCCGTCGGGGCGATCTGATCCAAGAGCAGGTGATAGCCTTCGCGCGCCGCGCGACGGATCGATTCGGCGCTGCCGGCGCCCATCCAGAACGGCGGATGCGGCCGTTGGATCGGCGCCGGCTCGACGACGATGTTGTCGTAATGCCACCACGTGCCGTCGTAGGAAAACCGGCCCTCGCTGGTCCACGCCTGGCGGATCACGTCGATCGCCTCGTCGAAGCGCGCCGTCGCCTCGTCCTGCGGGATGCAGAAGCCGGAAAACTCGTAAGGCCGGTAGCCCTTCCCGACGCCGAAATCGAGCCGCCCATTGGACAACAAATCGAGCGTCGCGGCCTGTTCGGCGACCAGCACCGGGTTGTGCCACGGCAACACGACGACGGCGGTGCCGAGGCGGATCGTCGAGGTGCGCGCGGCAAGATATGACAACAGGTTGAGTGAGGCCGAGACTTGGCCGAACCCGGTAAAATGGTGCTCGACCAGGAAGACGCTGGAAAACCCGAGCTCCTCTGCCCTGACGACGTATTTGATAAAGTCCTGGTAGCCGTCGCTGTCGCCGGCCGCGCCGCCGCGCGCCCGCGCGCCGCCGAACAATCCGAATTTCATCCATGCCCTCCTGTCAGGCGGCATTCAGCTTTGAGTCGAGTCTATCTTCTCGATAGCGCCGGGTCGAGGCCGATGCGGTGCCGTCGGGATGCCTTTGGCGACCGGCACGGCCAACCATAGCCCGGCCGCTTCGCCACAATTGTTTGCCGCGGCGCGCCTCGCTATCTTTTTGTGATGCTCTAACGAGGGTGAGCCGATGGGTAAAAACACCGGAGAAGGACATCGCGTTGGCTTTGTGAAAAATCGCGTCCAGATTCGTAATCCGCGCACCGATCGCTGGATAAAAGTCGATACTAAGACCGGGCGCATTATCGACCAGAAGAAGACAAGAGAACCCTACAAGGGCATCAGGCAGAAGTAAGTGGCTATCGTTTTCTCTCCGGTCGACGGTAAAGAATTAGACAGCCATTACGCGCCGAGGCCAAGACACGCGTTCCTGATGCTGCACTCGGGGGACGCGGTGTCGGCGATCGAGCAGGAAATGGCCACGGCGGTCCGGGCCTCACTGACGGACCTTCGGTTCATTCCGATCGCAGCGACCGACATCCCCGCCACGGGAGATTTCCTTAGTAAAATCGTTGATTTGATCCGCGGCTGCGGTTTCGGCGTCGCGATATATTCCGATCAAACGCCATCAAGGACACTCGGCAACATCTTTTTCGAGATCGGAATCAGCCATTTACTGGGAAAACCGGTACAACTCCTGGTCGCCGGGCGGAATCCAACTCCGTCCGACTTCGTCAGAACCGAGTGGCTGCCATATGATCAAGCGGATCGCAATGCGAGCATTGCTAAGTTGCGAGACAGTCTGAAAGCGATCGAACAGCAGGCGGAGCAGTTCTTTAAGCTGGGTGAAGTCATGATGGAGGCAGACGTTATCGACTACGAACTCGCATTCGAACGGTTCAAGCAGGCGGTCCTGATTTCCGGGCATGAGGAGGCGCGCCAGCGAATCGCTTTGCTTGCCGGGCAACTCGGATCATCGAGTGCCACCCAAAGCAGCATGGCAAATCACCGGCAGCGGTTGAGAGGCACGATCGGCCACTTCCTGCGGCTGTTGCCATGACGGGCTTTTGCCCGCTTATCGCGGATCAGCCGGCGCCGCTTCCGGCGGCGACGATCGCGCGCGGCGGATCCTGCCAGCGGCATTCGGCGATCGCAAAGCCGCCGTCGCGCATCGCCGCGAGATGCGGCTCGACGCCGCCGAAGAACAAATCCTCCTCGATGAACCAGCCGCCGGGGTTGAGAAGATCGCGGATGGCCCGGTAGCAGGCGAAAATCTGCGGGTCGTCACGCAGGTTGTGCAACGCGATCGCCGAGACGGCGAGGTCGAACTTCCCGCCGACCTGCGCCGCCCATCCGGGATCGGTCAGGTCGCAGGTGACGAAGCGCAATTGCCCGGCGCGCGCCGCGAGCCGGCGTCGCGCATCGGCCAGCATCGGCTCGGAATAATCCTGCAGCGTGATCTGCGCCTGGGGAAACACGCCGAGCAGTTCTTCGGTTACCGCGCCGTAGCCGGCGCCGACATCGAGCACCGCGAGGCGCGCGTCGCGCGGGAACGGCGCCGCCCCCAGCATCTCCCTGAGGCGCGGCCGGCGCACCGGGTCGCGCGCCTCGTCATGCGCGATCCAGTCCGTGACATAGTCCTGCGAATGCCAATCGTGCGGCCGCTCCAGGCGGAACCCTCTGTCAGACGGCATGGCGAACCCTCCCTGTCTCAAGCGTTTCGCGCGGCCAGGATCGCGACCGGATAGGCGTAGCGAAGTCGGCGGTTGCGGTCGCGATGCACGGGGATGCCATGCGCCGCCTCGCTCATCGCTTCACGCCGGGATGCGCACCGGCAGCGAGCGGATGCCGTGGATGAAGTTGGAATAGACGCGCCTCGCCGGCCCCATGACCTCGATGACCGGGTAGCGCCGCATGATCTCTTCCCACAGAATGCGCAATTGCAGTTCGGCCAGCCGGTTGCCGACGCAGCGGTGGATGCCGAAGCCGAACGACAGATGCTGGCGCGGCCGTTTGCGATCGATGATGAACCGGTCCGGTTCCTCGATCGCCTCGGGGTCGCGGTTACCCGAGACATACCACATGACGACCTTGTCGCCTTGTCTGATGTGCTTGCCGGCGAGTTCGGCGTCGGCCAGCGCGGTGCGGCGCATGTGGATGACCGGCGACACCCAGCGGATGATCTCCGGCACCATGCTCTCGATCAGCGCCGGGTTGTCGCGCAGCTTCCGGTATTCCTCGGGATGCTCGTTCAAGGCCATCAGCCCGCCGGTCATCGAGTTGCGCGTCGTGTCGTTGCCGCCGACGATGAGCAGCGACAGATTGCCCATGAACTCGCGGAACGGCAGGGCGCGCGTCGCATTGCTGTGCGCCAGCATCGACAGCAGGTCGAATTTCGGCGGCAGCTGCGCGCGTTCGGCGAAGAGCTTGCCGAGCGCCTCGGTCATCTTGGTCAATTCGGCGAATTTTTCCTCTTCCGAATGGACCGGCGATTCCGGCGAGCGCACATCGGCGATCACGACGTCCGACCAATAGGTCAGCTGGCGCCGCTCTTCCCACGGGTAATCGAACAGCGTCGCCAGCATCATCGTCGTCAACTCGATCGACACCCGGTCGACCCAGTCGAACGTTTCGCCGCGCGGCAAGTCGTCGAGCACGCGGCAGACCCGCTCGCGGATCAGCCCTTCCATGTTGGCGAGGTTGGAGGGCGCGACCGCGGGGCTGACGGTGAGGCGCTGCGCGTCGTGCTTCGGCGGGTCCATCGCGATAAAGCTCTGCCGCTCCAGCCCCTTCGGCGGGTCGAGGATCGAGATCGCGGCATTCGAGGAATAGACCTGATGATTGATCTCGACCTGCATGATGTCCTTGTATTTCGTCACCGACCAGTACGGCCCGTAGGGGCTCTGCGGGCAGTAATGCACCGGGTCCTCGCGCCGCAGCCGCGCGAAATAGGGATAATAATTATCGTTCTGGTAGAACCGCGGGTCGCTCATATCGAGCGTGTCGAGCGCGAGCGTGTCGATGTCGCCGGCAGGCGGGGCGTCGAGCGGTGCCATAATCGCTACTCTCCGAGGGATGCCGCGCGAGAGGCTACGCCCGCCGCCCGTCGCTGTCAAAATGGCGCAAGGCGGGGGCGCGGCCGCTGCGGCGCGGCGGTATGTTCGCGCAACCGCGGAAGGAACAACGGATGCCGGCGACCATCGTGAATAACCTCCCTCTGTTCGGCCACGCGCGGCTGGCCGATTTCCGGCTTGCCCCCGGCGTCGATCACCTCAACCACGGCTCGTTCGGGGCGGTGCCGCGCGGCGTGCTCGACCGGGTGCAGGAGTGGCAGCGCCGCATCGAAGCCGACCCCGACACGTTCTTTCGCAACGACCTCTTCGGGCTGCTCCGCGGCGCGGCGGAACGGGTCGCCGCGTTGCTCGGCGGGTGCGGCCAGGATTGGGCCTTTGTCGAAAACGCGACAACCGGTCTCAATGCGGTCATCGCCTCGCTGCGCCTCGAACCCGGCGACGAACTCTTGTGCCTGTCGCAGGTCTACGGCGCGGTCGGCAATGCGCTGCGCTATTACGCCGAGCGCGCCGGCGCGCGGGTCGTCAGCGTCGCGGTGCCGGTGCCGTTGGTCGATCCGGCGCCGCTGTTGGCGGGCATCGCGGCGGCGCTCGGACCGAAGACGCGTCTCGCGCTGTTCGACCACATCGTCTCGGGCAGCGCAGCCGTGTTGCCGGTCGCGGACATGGCGGCGCTGTGCCGGGAGCGCGGCGTGCCGGTGGCGATCGACGGCGCGCACGCGCCGGGCCAGATCGCGCTCGACGTGCCGGCGCTCGCCGTCGACTGGTATGTCGGCAACCTGCACAAATGGGCGTTTGCGGCAAAGGCCACCGCCGTGCTGTGGTGCGCGCCGGAGCGTCAGGCGGCGCTGCACCCGACCGTCATCTCACATTATTTCGGTGACGGCTTTCCGGCCGAGTTCGAGTGGACCGGCACGCGCGACCCGTCTTCCTGGCTCGCCGCGCCGGCAGCGCTCGATTATCTCGACGCGCTCGATGCCGAGGCGGTACGCGCTCATAATGCCGCGCTGGCGGAGGCGGCCGGCAGGCTCCTGATCGAGGCGTGGGGCACCGAGGCCGCCGCCGCGCCCGACTTTTGCGCCGCGATGGTGTCGGTGCGGCTGCCGCGGAGTGCCGGCGCCGATCGCGACGCGGCGCATCGCCTCATCGACCGGCTGCGCCGCGAGCACGCCATCGCCGTCAACGTCGCAACCCTGGACCATTCGTTATGGGTCCGCGTCTCGGCGCAGATTTACAACGAGATCGAGGACTACCGCCGCCTCGCCGCGCTCGGCCCGACCCTCTGCCGCTGATCCCGTCGGCGTCGTTTCGGCGTTACGCACGCTTGCGCCGTTTCGCTGACGCCGACGCGGCGACCGGCTCGGCGTCAGCGGCACGGTCGGCGCTCTTGCCGGCGCCGCCCGTCACCGGCAGCAACAGGCTGCGCTGGGCGACGGGCGCCGCCGTCTTCTTGCCGCGCGAGGGTTCCTTGACGGTGCGCCCCTGGTGCGGCACCGTCGTCATCGCCTCGCCGAGCGCTTCGGTGAGCGCCGCCGGCGTCTTCGCGGCGCGGCGCGGCGCGGGCGCTCCGTCGGCTTCGGCCAGGCTGCGCTTCAACGCATCCATCAGATTGATGACCTGCGCCGGCCGGCGCTCCGGCTCGGGCGCCGGGAGCTTGCCGGCGAGCTTCTCGGCGACCAGATCGCGCAGCGCCACCTGATAGCGGTCGGCGAACTCGGCGGGGTCGAAGACCCGGGTCTTGCGCTGGATGATCTGGTCCATGATCGCCAGCTGTTCGTCGTCGACCGCGTCGGCGGCGATGCCGGCGAAATAGTCCGCCGGTTGGCGTACCTCGTCGGCATAGTGCACCGCGTTGCCGAGGAGGCCGGTGCCGAGCGGCCGGATCGCCAGCGTCCGCTCCTGGCCGTTGATGACGAGTCGGCCAACCGCGACTTTGCCGCTTTTCGCGAGGGCTTCGCGGATGACGCGGTAGCCCTCCTCGGCGACATTGCCGTCGGGCACCAGGTAATAGGGCTGGTCGAAATAAATCGGGTCGATCTGTTCGACAAATTCGACGATGTCGATCGTGTCGGTCGTGTCGAGCTTGAGCCGCTTGATGTCGTCGGGATCGACCGTGACGTAGCGGCCTTTTTCGTATTCGTAGCCCTTGACGATGTCGTCGCGCTCGACGGGGCCGATGCCCGGCACGACGAGCTGCTGGCGCACCCGCTCGCCGCTGGGTTCGTGGATTTGGTGAAAGCGCACGCGTTCGCGTTCGGTCGTCGCGGTGTAGAGGCGCACCCCGATCGTCACCAACGACAATTTCAGAAATCCGGTCCAGTACGGTCGCGCGGGGGCGGGCATCGACGGCTCCGATCTTTTACCAATCCGAACAATACCGCCGAACCGCGGCTTCCGCCATGGCGAAGGGGATCAGCGGCGCAGCGCGCGCCGTCACCACGGTCGCCGCACATCGTCATTCCGAAATTCGGAATATACCTTATCACAATTGGGGACAATTGTCAAGAACGCACGGAGCGATATCGCCAGAAGCGAGGCTACGCCGCCATCCCGGCGCCGTCGTAGAGCGTATCGCACGCCGCGCCGTAGGCGGCGCGGATCGCATGCCGGCGGATTTTGAGGGTTGGCGTCAGCTGGCCGTTGTCCAGGCTGAAGGGTTCGTCGGCGATGACGTACCGGCGCACCCGCTCGGGCGGCGCGAGGTCGCGGTT
>DATJUL010000328.1:0-11149 GCA_035502295.1 Allostellaceae bacterium
ATGCCGCCGCCGGTGCCGCCCAAGGTGAAGGACGGCCGGATGATCGCCGGCAGGCCGATCTCAGAGAGCGCCGCCATCGCCGCGTCGAGCGAGGCGACGAGCCTGCTGTTCGGCGAGTCGAGGCCGATCCGGTCCATCGCCTGGCGGAACAGCCTGCGGTCCTCGGCCTTGGCGATCGCCTCTTCGTTGGCGCCGATCAATTCGACGCCATGGCGCTCCAGCGCGCCCGATTTGGCGAGCGCCATCGCGGTGTTGAGCGCGGTCTGGCCGCCCATCGTCGGCAATAAGGCGTCGGGCTTTTCGCGGGCGATGATCTGCTCGACGACCGCCGGCGTGATCGGCTCGATGAAGGTCGCGTCGGCCAGGTCGGGATCGGTCATGATCGTCGCCGGGTTGGAATTGACCAAGACGATCCGGTAGCCCTCGGCCTTCAGCGCCTGGCACGCCTGCGCCCCGGAATAATCGAATTCGCACGCCTGCCCGATCACGATCGGCCCGGCGCCGATGATCAGGATGCTCTCTATGTCGGTCCGCTTAGGCACGCCGCGCCCATCCCCCAACCGCGTCATGGCCAGGCTCGACGCGGCGATCTCCGTCCCCAGCGTCGTCATGGCCGGGCTTGACCCGGCCATCTTCACGGGGATTGCGATCGGTCCGGCTGGACGCCAAGCTCGTCCTATGCAGGGAGGTTGGGTCTACTTCATGACAAACCGCCGAGATGGCGTGTTGTACGTCGGCGTGACCAGCGATCTTGCCAAACGCGCCTGGGAGCATCGCGAGGGTATCGTCGAGGGCTTCACAAGCCGCTACCGGCTGAAGCGCCTCGTATACGCCGAACGTCACGACGACATCCGAAGCGCGATCCAGCGCGAGAAGAACCTCAAGCATTGGCCACGTGCCTGGAAGATCGAGCTGATCGAAGCACAGAATCCTGATTGGACTGACCTTTGCAACAGCCTGCTCTGAGCGGCCGAGATGGCCGGGTCAAGCTCGGCCATGACGCCAAAGAAATGGCGTCGATGATCCGGATCTTCGTTATGTCGGTGCGCTTAGGCATCACGCCCGGCGGCATCCCCGGCGAAGGCCGGGGTCCACGGTTCAGCCGCCCGTGCGGTTGAAGCATGGGTCCCGGCTTGCGTCGGGACAGCGGAGCAGCGGCGGGTCATGTCTCGCCCCGCTCGGCCATCAAATCGATGAAGCGCTGGAACAGGTAGTGCGCATCCTGCGGGCCGGGGCTGGCTTCGGGGTGGTATTGCACCGAGAAGACCGGGCGGCCGGCGAGCGCGAGGCCTTCGTTCGAGCGGTCGAACAGCGAGAGGTGCGTGGCATCGACGCCGAGCGGCAGGCTTTCGGGATCGATCACAAAACCATGGTTCTGGCTGGTGATCGCGACCTTTTCCGTCCTCTGGTCGCGCACCGGGTGGTTGGCGCCGCGATGGCCCTTGTCCATCTTCCGGGTGCGGCCGCCGAGCGCCAGCGCCAACAATTGATGGCCGAGACAGATGCCGAACAGCGGCGTGCCGCCGGCGATCAGCGCGCGCAGCACCGGCACCGCATATTCGCCGGTCGCCGCCGGGTCGCCCGGCCCGTTCGACAAAAAGACGCCGTCGGGCGCGTGGCGCAAAATGTCGTCGGCCGAGGCGGTTGCCGGCACGACGGTGACGCGGCAGCCGTGCGCGGCGAGCATGCGCAGGATGTTGCGTTTCAAGCCGTAATCGACCGCGACAACATGAAAGCGCGGCGCCTCCTGCCGGCCATAGCCGCTGTCGCGCCGCCACACGGTCTCGTCCCAATCGTAGCTCTGACGGCAGGTCACCTCCCGCGCCAGGTCCATGCCTTCGAGACCCGGCCACGCCTGCGCGGCGGCGCGCATCGCGGCAAGATCGAGACAGCCGTCGGCGCGACAGGCGATGACGCCGTTCGGCGCGCCCCGGTTGCGAATAAGCCGGGTCAGCCTGCGTGTATCGACGCCCGCGAGGCCGACGATCCCGTGCGATTTCAGCCAGGAATCGAGGGATCGTTCGGCCCGCCAATTGGACGGCGCGGTCGGCCGGTTGCGGATGACCATGCCGCGCGCCGGCGGCGTTTCCGTCTCGATGTCCTCGCGGTTGGCGCCGACATTGCCGATATGCGGAAAGGTGAACGTGATGATCTGCCCGGCATAGGAGGGATCGGTCAGGATTTCCTGATAGCCGGTGATCGATGTGTTGAAGCAGACTTCGCCGACCGCCTCGCCCGCCGCGCCGATGCCCTGGCCCCAAAACACCGTCCCGTCCGCCAACACCAGGGCCGCGTTGCAGTCGGGCGGGCGCGGCGGCGGCCAAGCCGCGTTCGGGTCGTCCATCGGGCGATTTTTCCAAGAGGCGCCTTCGCACCATAGGGGCTGGCTTTTTTTTGTCAATTCGCGGCGGGGGCGCGGTTAAACTCGCGATATAGCAAAGAAGCGGAGGTGGGAATGCTGCGCGAGGCGTTTTCCGAGCGGCTGAAGGCGGCGATGCGCGCCCGGGACGCGGGCACGCTGTCGGCCGTGCGGCTCATTCTCGCGGCGCTCAAGGACCGCGACATCGCGGCGCGCGGCAGCGGCAATGCCACGGGCATCGACGATGCCGAAATCCTGCGTCTGCTCCAGGGCATGATCAAACAACGCCGCGAATCGATCGCGCTGTACCGTCAGGGCAACCGCCCGGAACTGGCCGAGAAGGAAGCAGCCGAGATCGCGGTTATCGAGGGGTTTCTGCCGCGGCAGATGGGCGAGGAGGAGATCGCCGCGGCCGCCAAGGCGGCGATCGCCGAAGCGGGCGCCGCGGGGCCGAAGGACATGGGTCGCGTCATGGCGGCGCTGCGCGCGCGGCATGCCGGCACGATCGACATGGCGCGCGCCGGCGCCGTCGTGAAGGCGCTGCTCGGTTGAGCCTGGCGCCTCAGGGCAGCGGCGGCGGGGGCAGCTCGGCGCCGACCGGCGGCCGGTCGTAGCCCGGCGGCCAGGTATCGTAAAAATCGGGGATGACAGCGGCGGTTGGAATGGGGATCGGCTTGTAGTCGGGCAATGGCTGCGCCGTCGCGGCGCCGACGACGGCGCCGATCGGCGCGCCGATACCGGCGCCGACCGCCGCGCCGAGGCCGGGGTTGATCGCGAACGCCGCGCCGATGCCGGCACCGAGCGTGGCGCCGACGACGCTGCCGACGACGGCCCGGTCGGCAGCTTCCTGCCGATCGACCCGCGCCAGCGTGAAAGGGGGCTGGCGGGCGGTCGTCACCGGCGCACAGGCCCCGACACCGGCGGCAACGCCCATCAGCAGCCCGACGACAACCAGCCGCATCACTCCGATCCCCTCGTACCCCGCGCCATGATAGCAAGGCGCCGGGCGCCGCGTCACGGTGCGATTGCGCAGCGGCAGTCGTCGGCGCGACGGTCTGTCGAAACGCCAGGCAGTTTACCGGCAGCGCAAGCGAGTGGTCGTCGCGCTGGCCGAGACCCCGCGGGCCTTGGCATTTGCCGTCGCGAGTCCGGGTTCCGATGTCTCGATTTATTCCGCGTGAGATGATAATCGACGGCGGTCTGGGTCTTGCATTCACGGCCTGGGCTGAAGCGAACGGAAGGATCATACGATGGCTGAGGAACGGAAACTCGTGGCTCATCGGCGAGTTGCCGCCATGCGGGACCCCCTCTTGCGGCGGCGGTTCCTCGAATTATCGGGAGCGGCGTTCGGCGCGACGCTGCTCGCGCCGGCGCCGTGGCAGCGCGCGTTCGGTGCGGCCAAGCCCTACAAGCTGGGGACATTGCAGCCGCTGACCGGCGTCGCCGCGCTGGGCGGCAAGACCGCGCTCGTCGGCGTGCAGATGGCGGTCGATCGGATCAACAGTTCGGGCGGGCTGTTGGGCCGGCCGGTCGAGCTGATCCCGGCCGACAGCGAGTCGAAGCCCGACAGCGGCCGCCGCGCGGTCGAAAAGCTGGTGACGGAGGATGAGATCGATTTCCATGTCGGCGGCTATCTGTCGAATATCTGCCTCGCCTGCGCGCCGGTATGGGTTGAGCACAAGGTCGTCAACATGATCGGGGTGTGCCTCGACACGACGCTGACGACGACCCACTGCAACCGCTACACCTTCCGGCCCTATGATTTCGCGCCGGCCCAGGCGAAGGCGTTTGCCCCCTATCTGGTCAACAAGATCGGCAAAAGCTGGTACATCGCCTACGCCGATTATGCCTGGGGGCAGTCGACCCGCGACGCCTATGTCGCCGGCATCAAGGCCAATGGCGGCGAGGTCGTCGGCACGCTCGGCATCCCGCTCGGCACCCCCGACATGACGCCGTTTCTGTCGAAGATCAGCGGCAATTTCGACGGGCTGTTTCTGATCTTCTTCGGCGGCGACGCGATCCATTTTGTCGATCAGGGTTATGACCTTGGGCTGACCAAGAAATACAAGATGGCCGGCGACGGCGCGGTCACCGTCGGCAGCCAATTGCCGGCGATGGGCGACAAGATCAGCGGCTTCACCGCGATCGACCGCTATGTGCCGGTGTTCGACCCGCCGCTCAACACACCCTATCTGCACAAATTCTTCGACGACGCGGTGATGCGGCTGAGAAAGGCCGGCATGGCCAACGCGCTGCCCGACCGCTACGTGCAGTCGAATTTCGAGGCGGTCAATGCGCTGAAGCACGGTGTAGAGAAATCGAAGTTCCAGGGTCGCGCCGATACCGATAAATTGATCGATGCGCTCGCCGGCATGCACATGAAGGAAAGCTACGACTTCCCGACCGGCGACAAGATCCTGCGCAAGGCGGACCACCAGGCGTTCGTGCGCGAGATCATCTTCGAGATGGGCGGCGGCACCTACCACGTCAAGGAAACGATACCGTGGCAGAAGACCGTGGTGCCGCCGGCCTGCACGTTCGCTGCCTAGATGGTCGTTGCACCCGCCGGCGCCGCGGCCCCGAAGGCCGCGGCGCCGCTGTTGGCGACCGAGGCGCTGGCGGTCCGCTTCGGGGGCTTGCGTGCCCTCAACGACGTCAATTTCGCCATCAAACCGGGCGAGGTACGCGCCATCATCGGCCCGAACGGCGCCGGCAAGAGCACGTTTTTCAATTGCCTGACCGGCGTGCTGCGTCCGACTTCCGGCCATATCCGGCTCAATGGCGAGGACATCACCGGCCTGTCGCCCGACCGCATCTCGCAAAAGGGGATCGCGCGCTCCTATCAGATCACCAACATCCTGCCCAACGCGACCGCGTTCGAAAATGTCCGCATCGCCGCCCAGTCGCGCCGCCACAGCTGGAACCTCTTCGTCCATCATCGGCGCTTTCACGACATCGCCGACAAGGCGAGGGCGGCCTTGGCCGCGGTCGGCCTCGGCGGCAAGGCCGATGAACTGGCCGCCAACCTGTCGCATGGCGAGCAGCGCAACCTGGAGATCGGCATCGCGCTGGCGACCGAGCCGCAGCTCTTGTGCCTCGACGAGCCGACCGCCGGCATGAGCGCGGCGGAAACCCGCGACACGGTGGAATTGGTGCGCAAGATTGCGACGGGCCTGACGATCCTGATTGTCGAGCACGACATGCAGGTCGTCATGGGGCTGGCGCAGCGGATCACCGTGTTCCACTACGGCGAGATCCTGGCCGAGGGGACGCCCGCCGAGATCCAGGCCAACCCGCGCGTCCTCGAGGTTTATCTCAAGACATGAGCCCAGACGACGGCGCGGCCGGGCCGCTGGTCGAGGTCGACGAGATCCATACGTTCTACGGCAAGAGCCACGTCCTGCACGGCGTGTCGCTGACGGTCGGGCGCGGCGAGGTCGTTGGCCTCCTCGGCCGCAACGGCGTCGGCAAGAGCACGACCTTGAAGGCGATCGCCGGCCTCGTGCAGCCGAAGAGCGGCCGGGTGCTGTTCGAAGGGCGGCCGATCGAGCGCCAGCCGGCGCATCGTCTGGCGCGGATCGGGATCGGTTATGTGCCGGAGGACCGCCGCATCTTTCCGCGGCTGACCGTCGCCGAGAATTTGCGCACCGGCCTCGACCGCGGCGGCATGACGAAGCCGCGCAGACAGGCGCTCTTGGACAAGGCCTATCATTTCTTTCCCGTGCTGGCCGAGCGGCGCGGCCAGCACGGCGGCACATTGTCGGGCGGCGAGCAGCAGATGCTGGCGATCGCCCGCGCGATGATGCTGGAGCCGAAGATCGTTCTCTTGGACGAGCCGACCGAGGGGCTGATGCCGCGCATGGTCGGCCAGATCCGCGACATCATCGCGGCGTTGCAGCGGGACGGCGTCGCGGTGCTGCTCGTCGAACAGAACGTGCCGCTGACGCTCGACGCGGGCGAGCGCATCTACATCCTGGAAAAGGGCGTCGTGCGCCACCATGCGCCCTCAGCTGATCTGCGCGCCGACGATGCGCCGATACACCAATACATGGGCGTTTAGAGCCGGCGATGGGCGTCACCTTCGCGCAGGTCGTGATCCAGACGCTGAACGGTGTCGTCAGCGGCATGATCCTGGCGCTCGTCGCGTCGGGCCTGACGCTGATCTTCGGCATCATGGACGTCGTCAATTTCGCGCATGGCGAATTCCTGATGCTCGGCGCCTATGTCGGTGTGTTGATGTTCGCCGCGACCGGCAGCTTTTGGTTCGCGCTGGTCGCGGCCTCGCTGGCGATCGCGGTGTTCGGCGCGCTCGTCTATTTGACGACGCTGCGCCCGCTCCTCGGCCGCGACCCGCTGACGACGATCCTTGCGACGTTCGGCCTGTCTCTCGTGTTGCAGAACTATGCGCTGTGGCAGTTCGGCCCGGTCGCCCGCAAACTGCCGGAGCCGATCGCCGGCTCGCTGCACCTGTTCTATCTCGATTATCCGCTCTACCGGCTCCTGATCGCCGCGCTGTCGGCCGCGATCATCGGCGCGTTCTGGCTGTTCCTCAAATTCGGCAAATGGGGCATCTGGATCCGCGCCACGACGCAGGATCGCATCATGGCGCAGGCGATGGGCATTCCCGTGCCGCTCGTGCTGATGGGTGTCTTTGCGATCGGCTCGGCGATGGCCGGCGCCAGCGGCGTCCTGTTTGCGCCGATGGTCGGGGTTGATCCGACGATGGGGTTCGACTGGATTCTGCGGGCGTTCATCGTCGTCGTGGTCGGCGGTATGGGCAATCTCGCCGGCTCGGTGTTGGCCGCGGTGTTCGTCAGTCTGCTCGAATCCTATGCGGCGCTGTGGGTCAGCCCGGCGCAGGCCGTCATCGTGTCGTTTGTCGTGCTGATCCTTACCCTGCTGTTCCGGCCGACCGGCCTTTTCGCGCCGACGTCGAAATGAGAAACCGTCACGCGCTGCTGTTCTGGTCCGGGTTTTCGCTGGTAATGGCGCTGCTCATTGTCGCGCCGCTCGTCCTGCCCGAATTCTGGCGGCGGTTTTTGACCGAGATCCTGATTTGGGGCCTCCTCGCGATGTCGTCCGATATCCTGATCGGCTACACCGGCATGGTCTCGTTCGGGCATTCGGCGTTTTTCGGCCTCGGCATGTATGGCGCCGCCGCCGCGCTGCTCCTGGTCGCGCCGCCCAATCTCGGGTTGGCGCTGGTGTTGGGCCTCGTCGCCGCCGCCGTCGTCTCCGGCTTCGTCGCCTATTTCTCGACGCGGCTGCGCGACATCTATTTCGCGATCACGACGCTGATCTTTTCGCAGATATTTTATGTCGTGATCTTCACCTGGACGGCGGTGACCGGCGGCGAGAACGGCCTGACCTTCACCCGCCCGCATCTCGCGATCCCCGGCCTCTTCTCGATCCCGTTCACCGGCCGCAGCCTGCACTGGTTCGTGCTGGCGGTTGTCGCCGGCTCATATCTTCTGCTCCGGCGCATCATGCAATCGCCGTTCGGCATGGTGCTGCAATCGATCCGCGAGAACGAGGCGCGCACCCGCGCGGTCGGCTATCCGATCGAGCGTTACAAGATCGTCGCGGTCATGCTGTCGGGGCTGTTCGCGGGTCTCGCCGGCGTCCTCTACGCCTTGCAGAACGAGTTTGCCGCGCCCGATTTCGTGTTCTTTCTCGTGTCGGGCGAAGTCGTCATCTACAACGTCATCGGCGGCGTCGGCACGCTGGTCGGGCCGATCGTCGGCGCCGCGTTCTTTCTGCTGCTGCAGGAGGGGCTGTCGAGCTTTTTCACCGAGTATTACCTGATCCCGCTGGGCCTTATTTTCATCGCTATCGTGATCTTCATGCCCCAGGGGCTGCTCGGCTTCGCCCGTCGCTGGCTCAACCAATAAGCGCATTGCGGCAGTGGTGACCATCGGCTTGCCGAGGTCCAGCCGGCAGCTTGCCGATACGATCGCCTCGACCCGCCGGCTTTATGCGGTGCACCAAGAGACGCCGGCGGTCGACGACGGCGAGATGCGGCCGCGACGGCGCCGCTGCGCGCCGCCGGCGACTGACAGGCGCGCCGCGCGCGGGTTTTTCTTCACTCCCTCCTAACAGGGGCTGTGCTAGACTGCGCTCCCATCTGCAGGCGACAGAGGCGTCCAGGCGGGCGACATGAATTCCGCACTTCCTCCCTTCACGCCGGAAGAGAATGCCCGGCTGACCAAGATTTGGGACCGGCTCTATCAGCTCTATGTCGAGCAGGCGAACGGCGGCCGCGACGGCGGCGCGATCCAGGCGGACATCGATGCGCTGATCAAGGAGCGCGATTCGATCCGTCCGTGGGGCTGGAGCACCGGGCGCAACTGGAAGGACGACATTCCCAAGGAAATCCAAGAGAAATTGTTTCGCGAATAGCGCCGCAGCTGCGGACCGGGTTCAGTCGGCCGAGGCGCGCGGCGCGGCGCGGCCGCTGACCTCGGCGCCGGCGTCGCGTGCCATGCGCAGGAAAAACGGCACCGACAACATTGAGATCGCGCCGACCGCGGCGAGCGCAAACGAAAAATCGGCGGCGCTCGACACCGCGCGGCCGTTCAATGCCAGCATCAGATAAAGCAGCAGCGCGCCGGTGCCGACGCCGACGCTCTGCGACAATTGCTGCGCCATGCTGGTGAGGCTCGTCGCCCGGCTCAGCATCGCCGGCGGCACGTCGGCGTAGGACAAGGTGTTGAGGCTCGTCATCTGCAACGAGCGGAAAAAGCCGCCGGCCAACAGCGCCATAAAGATCAGCGCGTGCGGCGTCGTCGGCCGGAAAAACGAATAGCCGAACAGAAAGGCGCTGCTGACGATCGTGTTGCCGATCAGCACGTTGCGGAAGCCGAGGGTGCGGATGATCGGCGCCACGACGGTCTTGTTGCTCATCGCGCCGAGGGCGCTGGCGAACGTGATGAGGCCGGAATTGAGCGGCGACAGACCAAAGCCGACCTGCAGCATCAGCGGCATCAGAAACGGCAGCGCGCCCAATCCCATGCGGAACAGAAAGCCGCCCGCCGTCGCCATCGCGTAGGTCGGGATGCGCATCAGCGCGAGATCGATGATCGGATGGTCGATGCGCCGCGCGTGCCGCCCGTAGAGAAACAGGCACAGCGCGCCGGCGAGGAGGAGGCCGGCGGTCAACGGCCACGGCAGCGCGCCGCGGCCGCCCGCCTCGAACCCGAAGGCGAGGCTCGCGAGGCCGATGCCGGTCAACAGAAAGCCGCGCAGGTCGAACGGCCGCACCGTCGCCTCGCGCAGGTTTTCGACAAACAGATTGACCAGCACGATGCCCAAGAGGCCGATCGGGATGTTGATGAAAAAGATCCAGCGCCACGAAAAATAGGTCACGATGAAGCCGCCGAGCGGCGGCCCGATGACGGGGCCGGTCAGCGCCGGCACGCTGACCCAGCTCATCGCCTGCACCAGCTCCGATTTCGGCACCGTGCGCAACAGCACCAGCCGGCCGACCGGCACCATCATCGCGCCGCCCATGCCCTGCACGATGCGCGCGACAACCAGCATCCATAAGGCCTGCGACAGCCCGCAGCCGATCGACCCGAGGATGAACACGACGATCGCGCCGGTAAAGACGCGCCGCGGGCCGAAGCGGTCGGCGGTCCAGCCGCTGATCGGGATGAACACGGCGAGGCTCAAGAGATAGCAGGTGATCGCGACGTTGAGCCGGAGCGCGGTCTCGCCCATCGAATGCGCGATCGTCGGCAGCGCCGTTGCGATGATCGTCGAATCGAGCGCCTGCATGAACAGGGCGCACGCGACGATCAGCGAGATGACCAGCCGCCGGCCGCCCGGCACGGCGAGGCTCGGCATCATTCCGCCCCGCGCACGGCGCCGGCATGGATGCGGTCGGCGGCGGCAAGCACGGCGCGGGCGAGCGCCTCGCGGTCGCCCAGGCTCTGCATCAGTGTGCGGGTCAGTACGACCGGCAGGTCGAGGCCGGCGACCGCGGCTGCATCCGCCTCGTCGGCGACGTAGAGGTCGAGAATATCGCGGTAATGCCGCGCCGGCGTCGCGGCATCGACCGGCAGGCCCAATTCGGCCATCATCTTCGCGGTCGGCCCCTTCACCGCCTGGCCGCCGACGATCGGCGACACCGCGACGACCGGCGCCGGGCAGCCCCGCAGCGCCGCGCGCATTCCCGGCACCGCGAGGATCGGGTCGATGCTGATGAACGGGTTGGACGGGCAGATGACGACCGCGCGCAACGCGGGATCGGCCAGCGCCGCGATCGCGTCCGGAAGCGGCCGCGATGCCGCGGCGCCGGCAAACTCCAGCGCCGAGATCGCTGGCTCGCAGCGCAGCCGCACGAAATAATCCTGGAAATCGAGCCAGCCACCGTCCGATCGGGCGCCTATTTCTTCGTCATGGCCGTCCCCGGACTTGATCCGGGGATTGACCCGGCCATCCCTCGACCGCTCGGAGATCCGCGGGTCAAGCCCGCGGATGACGGTCAGGGTTGCGACGCGGAGCCGCGTGCGCACCGGGTCGTCGGAGGCCGGCAGGAGGCGTGCGCGGATGCCGAGCCGGTGGCGGAAATCGTCGATGACGGCGGACAGCCTCTCGCCGGCGGCGAGGCGCCTTGTGCGCTCGACATGCGTCGCCAGATCGCCGTCACCGAGCTTGAACCAGGTTTCGCCGCCCAAGGCTTCCAATGCCGCCATGAACGTCCAGGTCTCGCCGCGCCGGCCCCAGCCGAGCTCCGGGTTATCGGTGCCGGAGAGCGTATAGAGCAGCGTGTCGAGATCGGGCGAGATC
>DATJUL010000329.1:0-5581 GCA_035502295.1 Allostellaceae bacterium
CGCAGCTTGTCGAACGCCGCCAGCGCGTTGTCGTCCGGACCGTAGGCCAGCGGCATAAAACCGTCGCCGTAGCGGGCGGCGCGCCGGAACGTCGCCTCGGCATGGCCGCCGAACCAGATCGGGATATGCCCGGATGTCGGCCGCGGGTTGATGCCGGCATCCATGATCTTATGAAATTCGCCGTCGAATGTGACGTGCGGCTCGGCCCACAGCGCCTGCATGACCCGCACCTGCTCGGCCGACCGCTTGCCGCGGTTGTGAAAATTCTCGTTAAGGCCGGTGAACTCGACTTCGTTCCAGCCGACCCCGACGCCGAGCCGGAAGCGCCCTCTGCCGCCGCACAGCAGGTCGAGCGAGGCGGCCTGCTTGGCGACCAGCACGGTCTGCCGCTGTGCCAGGATCAGGACGCCGGTGGCAAAGCCGATCTTCTTTGTGCAGCCGGCGAGAAAGCCGAACAGCACGAACGGGTCGTGATAGGCGGTCTCGGTCGTACCGACGCGGGCGGCGCCGTGATTGCCCGCCGGGTTCAGACCGAGCACATGGTCGGGCGCGACGAGATGGTCGAAGCCGAGCCCTTCCGCGGCCTGCGCGTAGTCGCGGATGACCGCGGGCGAGGTGCCGATATCGCCGATCGGCAATGAGGCGCCGAGCTGCATGGTGCCGTCCCCTGTTGCGATGAGTGCTGCGGCGGATGCTTAACAGAAAACCGCGCCCTTCGCGCCACCGTTGCGACCGCGCGGGCGACGGATCGCCCCCGCCTAAAAGCGGACGCGGCCTTCGGTGACCGGAGCGGGTTGCGGCGCCGGCGGCCGTTCGCGTGCCCGCTCGCGCCGATGCTCGACGCGACGCGGCGGCGCTTCCGCCGGGGCGACGGCCGGCGGCGGCGGGTTGGGAAGCTGGACCGGCTGGAGCCAGCCGCCCGGCACCAGCTTGTCGGCGAACGCGCTGCCACCGGCAAACGCGATGCCGACGACGGCGATCGCCGCGACCATGACAAGCAACCTTCGCATCGAGCGCAGCCTCCTCCCCATCCGCCGTTCCAACTTATAGCGGCGCCGGACGGCGAACCCTAGCTCAGAAACCGCGGCGCAGCGCAAGGCGGCGGTAGGCGGCGCCGTCATCGACATCGGCGAGACGCGCGGCAAAGCCGACCGACACGAGCGGCGGCACCGCCGCCAGCGCGTCGGCGAGCGCGTGCGGTCCCGACCAGCGCACATGCCCGAACAGCGGCGGCAGGCGCGGAGAGCGGCGCGCGCCGACGAGCCAGAAGCCGCCGTCTTCAGCCGGCCCGAACACCAAGTCGTGCCGGCCCAGCAGAGCGAATGCCGCCGCGATCTGCGGCGCGGCGAGGCCCGGGATGTCGGCCCCGACCAGCACGGCCGGGCCGGGCGGGCAGGCGGCGAGCGCCCGTTGCATGCGGCGGCCGAGATCGCCCGAACCCTGCGCCACGACCGGCAAGCCCTGCGGCCACAGGCGGCGCGCGAAGCGGGCCCTGTCCGGCGTCACCGCGAGGCGCAGACGCCAGCGCGGGTCGCCTCCGAGGCGGCGGGCGAGCAGGCCCAGCATCGCCCGCTCGAAGCGCAGCGCCGCAACATCGCCGATATCGCGCGCCAGCCGCCGCTTGCCTTGGCCGAGCCGCGGCGCCCGCACAAACAGCACGAGATGGCGCCGCATCCTCATCCGTAGAGCCGCGCAATCAGCGGCGTCGGCAGGCCGAAAAAATACAGCGCGAGACAGCACAGGTTGCGCAGCGGGCGTCGCACATAGCCTCCCGAGCGGTAGCGCCGGGCCGAGGCGATGACCGTCGCGTCGAGCGGCGCGAGCCGCCGCCGGCCCAGCCGCCGCACGAGATCGACATCCTCCATCAGCGGCAGCGCCGCGTAGCCGCCGATGCGTTCGTAGAGGGCGCGGTGGATCAACAGCCCCTGGTCGCCATAGGGCAGCGCCAGCGCGCGGCAGCGCCACGCGACGAGGCGTTCAAGCCGCCGCGCCGCCGGGCTCGCATCGTCCAGCCGCAGCGCGAAATAGCCGGCGCGATCCACGGCACCAGGTCGCGCGATAAAGCCGGCGAGCGCCGCCTCCCATCCCGGTCCCGGCACGCAATCGGCGTGCAGAAACACCAGCCATTGGCCCGATGCCGCGGCCCCCCCGGCGGCCAGCTGCACGCCGCGGCCGCGCGGCGCGGCGATGACCCGGGCGCCGGCGCTGTCCGCGAGCGCGACGGTCGCGTCCCGCGAGCCTCCGTCCGCAACGACGATCTCGTCGACGATCGTGGCGTCCGCCAGCGCCGCCAGCGTCGCCGGCAGCACAGCAGCGGCGTCGAGCGTCGGGATCACAATCGACAGGCAAGCTGCATTTTGTTCTTGTATTGTTCGCATGGATCGAGTATCTTCAGGCGCATGGATATGTCGGCCGCCCCGATGCCGCGCAAGGGACGCGGCGCCGCCAGCAACGAGACCGGCCGCTTCGAGGCCGCGAAGCGGGAAGCGTTTGACGACGGCTGGGGTTCGGGCGAAGAGGCGATGGCCGAGCGCGTCGCGACGACGCTCTCGGTCGATGCGACGCGCACGATCATCGCCCGCAACGAGTCGCCCGATATCGGGTTCGACCGCTCGATCAACCCCTATCGCGGCTGCGAGCATGGCTGCATCTATTGCTATGCGCGGCCGAGCCACGCCTATCTCGGCCTGTCGCCCGGCCTCGATTTCGAGACCCGGATCTTTTATAAGCCGCAGGCGGCGGCGCTGCTTGCGGCGGAACTGCGCAAAAAGGGCTATCGCTGCCGGCCGATCGCGCTCGGCAGCAACACCGACCCCTACCAGCCGGCCGAGCGGCGCCTCGGCATCACCCGCGCGATCCTCGAAGTGCTGCGCGATTTCCGTCATCCGGTCACGATCGTCACGAAATCGGCGCTGATCCAGCGCGACCTCGACATCCTCGCCGCCATGGCAACGGAGCGGCTCGCGGTCGTCACGGTGTCGGTGACGACGCTCGATCGCGCGCTGGCCCGCGACATGGAGCCGCGCGCCGCGACCCCCGAACGCCGTCTCGAAACGATCGCCGCGCTCGCCGCCGCCGGGGTGCCGGCCGGCGTCCTGGCGGCGCCGATGATCCCGGCGCTGAACGACAGCGAAATGGAGGATATTCTCGCGCGCGCCCACGCCGCCGGAGCGCGCGTCGCCGGCTACACGCTGTTGCGCCTGCCGCTCGAACTGAAGGCGCTGTTCAAAGAATGGCTGGAAGCGCACGCGCCCAACAAGGCGGCGCATGTCCTCTCGCTCGTCGCGCAGTGCCACGGCGGACGGATTTACGACTCCGCCTGGTCGAAGCGGATGACCGGCGCCGGGCCTTATGCCGAGATGCTGGCTGCCCGCTTCGACCGCGCCTGCCGCCGCCTCGGCTTTCACCCGCGCGCGACCAACACGCTCGACGCAACGCGGTTTCGGCCGCCGCCGCAGCGCGGCGATCAGCTGGCGCTGTTCTGACCGGGCCCGCGACGCAATGTCCGACCGCGCGTTTTTTCTTGCATTGTCATCGCGACCGGCGCTTTCCGGCGCGAACGCGCGCGGGGATAGGCATGGCAACACGGCGCGAGGTCGCAAGCTGGATCGCGGCGCTGGCACTGCTGCCGGCTGCGATCGGCTGGTCCCACGGCGCCGCCGCGCAACCGCTGCCGGCGCCGCGGATGCCGCCGGGCCGGGCGCGGGTGTGGTTTGTGCGCCTTTACGAACCCTATGTCAGCCTCGCGACGCCGATGATGTTCGTCAACGGCTCGCCCCTCGGTGCAAGCGTGCCGGGCACCGTTTTCTATCGCGATTTTCCGCCCGGCACCTACACGTTCAGCGTCGCCAGCTACGGCATCGACTACGGCCAGGCGCCGACCGTACCGCTGCGGCCGGGCGAAGAGCTCTACTTCATCGTCTGGTGCGACACGTTCTGGGCCAGCGGCCGGTTCTTCCAGCGCGATACGTTCTATGTGCTGCCGATCCCGCCGCCGACGGCCTGGCAATACATGCGGCTGCCCGAGATGCGCGACCTCGGCGCCCGATAGGAAACCGGCGCCGGTCAGCCGAGCGGGTTGATGCGGGCGATCAGCGCAGCCAGCAGCGCCAGCCAGACGAGCCACAGCATGATCCACGGCACCGCCCGCCACCGTCCCTGCGCCTTCGAGCGCGCGGCCGCGCGGCGGAGGTCGTCGTCGATCTCCCGCTTCCATTGCCGCGCGATGTCTCTGCCGCGCTCCGGCATCTTCCCCTACCGTCGGCGTCGCCCTGCCGCACGCCTGTCGATCGCGCCCATTCTAGCCGGCGGCGCGATTTTGGCGAGAACCTCGCCTCGGCGATGGCGACGGTGTTAAATGGCGTGACGCGACGGCGAGCGCAGCGGAGCAGCAATATGGCCAAGACGCGCGGCACCGGGCTCTTGATGGTATGGGCCGACATCGATCCTGAGTTCGAGGAGGAATACCACCGCTGGTATGATGAGGAGCATATCGCCCATCTCCTCGCTGTGCCCGGCATTCTCAGCGCCGGGCGCTATGTCGCGCTGAAGGGCGGCCCGAAATACCTGGCGCTCTACGAATTGGAAGCGCCCGACGTGGTGCGGAGCCCGGCCTTTCTCGACGGCGTCCGCTTCCGTCCGTCGGCGCGGCGCGTGCGTTATTCCGGCGGCACGATCGGCCGCAACTATCTTTTGAACGGCTATCGCCAGATTTTCCCGGTGCACACCAACCCGATCGAGCAGACGCGAGAGCCGGCGCCCTATCTCCAGATGGGCCGCATCGACGTGCCCCAGATGGTCGAGGAGGAATTTAACGATTGGTACAACACCGCGTATATCCCGCCCTATCTCGCGGTGCCGGGCTGCCTCGGCGCGCGCCGCTTTGTTGCGGTCGACGGCCAGCCGAAATATCTGACGCTCTACGAATTCGACAACCCGACCGTGTCGGAAAGCGCGCCGTGGGCGAAGGCGCGCGACGGCAACCCGTGGAGCCGCCGCATCCGCCCGTTCATGCGCCACGATGCCGGCTCGCCCGGCGTTTACCGCCGCCTCGGCCCGCAGTGAGGCGCCGATGCAAGCCAACAACAGCGACCCCTGCTATCTGCCGGTTCATCGCCTCGCCGCCGACATCGCCGCCCGGCGGCTGTCGCCGGTCGATGTCGTCGAGGCGTTTCTCGCGCGCATCGCTGCGCACGACGCAAAGCTGCACGCCTATATCGACGTCTACGCCGCCGACGCGCGTCTCGCCGCTGAAGCTGCCGACAAGGCGATCCGCGCCGGCCACGCGGTCGGCCCGCTGCACGGCGTGCCGATCGCGCTCAAAGACCTGATCGACATCGAAGGGCGCGTCACGACCGGCGGCTCGCCGGTGTGGAAGGAGCGCCGCTCGCCGGCGACGGCGACCCTGGCCAGGCGCTTTTTCGCGCAGGGCATGATCGTGCTCGGCAAGACCCACACGGTCGAGTTCGCGATGGGCGGCTGGGGCACCAACCAGCATTTCGGCACGCCGTGGAACCCGTGGGACCCGGCCGAGCACCGCACCCCCGGCGGGTCGAGCAGCGGCACCGGCGTCGCGGTCGCC
>DATJUL010000330.1:0-2778 GCA_035502295.1 Allostellaceae bacterium
CGGTCTCGGGCTTGATGTCCATGCACACGATCTCCTCGCCCCGCTTGGCAAGGAGCGGTATCAGCCGCCGCCCAATAAACCCGGTGCCGCCAAAAATCAGGATCGACATCTCAATTCCTCCTGCGAAGCGTCCGCCGAATGACGAACCGTCGCAGGTTTACCGCCCCCCGTCCACCCGCTCGGCCCGTGGTGTTTCAGAGGTCGGAGTATTCATGAGGGCAATATGACCCCTGCGATGTCGGTTGAGAAGGCGGGACCGCCGCTACGCGCCGCGCACCTGCCGCCGCCCGATAAACCCAGCGCTGCCGAAAATCGGGATCGACATCTCAATTCCTCCTACGCCACGACCGCGGACGCTAACGCGGCTAAAGCGCTTTCTCGTGGCGGCGGTTTGGTCGTAATTTGGTGGCAGCCAGATTGGGAGACACGCATCAATGGATACGATCGAGACGCATTTGTCGGCGCGGCCGGCGCATGTCAGCCACGAGGAATGGAAGGTGCGGGTCGAGCTCGCGGCCTGCTATCGGCTTGTTGCGCATTTCGGCTGGGACGATCTGATCTTGACGCACAATTCGGCGCGCGTCCCGGGCACGACCGACCAGATATTGATCAACCCGATGGGGCTGATGTTCAACGAGATCACGGCGTCCAACCTGCTCAAGTGCGATCTCGACGGCAAATTGCTCGAACCCTCGGAATACGAGCCGATTTATGCCGGCATCGTCATCCACGGCGCGATCTACCAGGCGCGGCCGGACGTGCAGTGCGTCGTCCACACCCACACCGAGGCCGACATCGCGGTCGGCGCCCTGGAAGACGGGTTGTTGCCGCTGTCGCAATGGGCGATGCGCTTTTACAACCGGCTCGGCTACCACGCGTATGAGGGCGTCTCGCTCGACATGGACGAGCGCGAACGGCTGCAGCGCTCGATCGGCAACCATCCGGTGCTGGTGCTGCGCAACCACGGCCTCTTGGCGACCGGCCGCAATGTCGCCGAGGCGTTTTCGTTGACCTACCATTTCGAGCGCTCGGCCGAGGCGCAGCTGAAAATCCAGGCGGCCTCGGCCGCGTCGGGCCAGAAGATCGTCATGCCCGATCCCGACACCTGCGAGATGCAGGCGGCGCAGTTCGAGGGCGCCGCTGACAACCCGCGCCTGGGCGGCCAGCGGGAATGGCCGGCGCTGCTCCGCCTGTGCGATCGGCTCGACCCGAGCTACCGGAGCTGAGCCGTCGCGCCGCTTGCCCGCGTGGCCGAAGAGTCGCACGCTGCGGCCAACCACTCATTGGGGAGGAGCGCGATGCAGACGAGCCAGGACCGCATTCTGACCACCCATACCGGCAGCCTGCCGCGGCCGCCGGCATTGCGCGAGCTGCTGGTCAAGAAGGACCAGGACCGGCCTTACGACAAGGCGGAACTGAAGCGGCTGACACTTGAGGCGGTGTTCGCTGTCGTGTGGCGCCAGGCCGAGGTCGGCGTTGATATCGTCAACGACGGCGAAATGTCGAAACCCGGCTATTCGACCTATGTCGCCGACCGGCTCTCCGGCTTTGCCGGGCACGAGCCGGCGAAGCCGCGGCTCGACACGCGCGACCATCCCAATTTCCTCGCCGCCTACGAGCGCATGACCGGCGGCAACACGGCGCGGCGTGCGGTGTGCGTCGGGCCGGTTTCGGTGCATGACGGCGAGCCGGTGCACGAGGATATCGCCAACCTGAAGGCGGCGCTGGCGCGGGTGAAGGCGGTCGAAGGGTTCATGACCGCGGCCTCGCCAGGCCTCGTGCCGGTGTTCCAGGCGAACCGCTATTACCCGAGCCACGAGGCCTATGTCGAAGCGGTTGCCGACGCGATGCAGCCGGAATACGAGGCGATCGTGCAGGCCGGGTTTGTGCTGCAGCTCGATTGCCCCGACCTCGCAATGGCGCATCACACCTCGTTTCAGGATTTGGACGAGGCCGATTTCCTGAAGCGCGCCGCGTTTCACATCGAGGCGCTCAATCACGCGTTGCGCAACGTGCCGGCCGACCGTTGCCGCATCCACATCTGCTGGGGCAATTACGAAGGCCCGCACGACCACGACATCGAATTCGCCAAGGTCGCGCCGATCCTCGTGCAATCGAAGTGCCAGGCGCTCGTCATCGAGGCCGCCAACCCGCGTCACGAGCACGAATGGGCGATCTGGCGGCAGATCAAGCTGCCCGACGACAAAATCCTGATCCCCGGCGTCATCGACACCTGCACGAATTACGTCGAGCATCCCGAGCTGGTGGCCGAGCGGCTGTGCCGCTTTGCCGATGTCGTCGGGCGCGAGCGGGTCATCGCCGGCACCGATTGCGGTTTCGGCACGTTCGCCGGCTACGGCAAGATCGACCCCGACATCGCCTTCAAAAAACTGCGCACGATGGCCGAGGGCGCGGCGATCGCCACCAAGCGCCTGTGGGGCCGGGCGTAGCCGACGCGGTCAGCGGTCGCGCAGCCTGGGGTCGAGCACGTCGCGCAGCGCGTCGCCGAAGATGTTGACGCCGAATACCGTGATCATGATCGCGAGGCCGGGGAAGATCGCGATCCACGGCGCCGTCGTCGCATATTCCTCGGCGCCGCCCTGCAGCATCAGCCCCCAGGCCGGCACCGGCTCCTGTACGCCGAGGCCGAGATAGGACAGCGCTGCCGCGGCGAGGATCGCCTGGCCGACCGACGCGGTGACGATGATCAGAAACGGCGCCACGACGTTCGGCACCATGTGGCGCAGGATGATGCGGGCATGGCTGTAGCCCATCGCG
>DATJUL010000331.1:0-3205 GCA_035502295.1 Allostellaceae bacterium
CGCGTCGTTCTACGAGCAGACCGGCGCCTTGCGCGATATGGTGCCGAACCACGTCTTCCAGCTGTTGGCGCTGACCGCGATGGAGCCGCCCAACTCCTTCGGTGCCGACGCGGTGCGCACCGAAAAGGACAAGGTGCTGGAAGCGCTGGTGCCGCTGACCGGTGAGGATGCGACGCGCAACGTCGTGCGCGGGCAATACACCGCCGGCATTGTGCGCGGCCAGCCGGTGAAGGCCTACCGCGAAGAAGAGGGCGTTGCGCCGGACAGCCTGGCCGAGACCTATATCGCGATGCAGCTCGGTGTCGACAATTGGCGGTGGGCCGACGTGCCGTTCTATCTGCGCACCGGCAAATCGATGACCCGGCGCACGACCGAGATCGCGATCCAGTTCAAGCGGGTGCCGTTCGCGCTGTTCCGCGATACGCCGGTCGATGCCCTGACGCCCAATGTGCTGGTCTTGCAGATTCAGCCGGACGAGGGCATCTCGCTGCAGTTCGGCGCGAAGCGGCCCGGCCCCGAAATCCATCTCGGCGGCGTGCGCATGGATTTCCGCTATCGCGACTATTTCCACTCCGAGCCGAGCACCGGCTACGAGACGCTGGTCTACGACTGCATGATCGGCGATGCGATGCTGTTCCAGCGCGCCGACAGCGTCGAGGCCGGCTGGGCGGCGGTGCAGCCGGTGCTCGATCTGTGGCAGCGCAACAAAAGCACGCCGCTCGAATTCTATCCTGCCGGCACCGCCGGGCCGGAGGCCTCCGACCAGCTGCTGTTGCGCAGCGGCCGGCGGTGGCGCGCGATCGCCTGACAGGTGCCGCCGGCATGCCCCGCCCGGTGATCGTCGCGCCGTCGATCCTGTCGGCCGATTTCGCCCGGCTGGGCGACGAGGTGCGCGCCGTCGAGGCGGCCGGCGCCGACTGGATCCACGTCGATGTCATGGACGGCCGCTTCGTGCCCAATCTGACGATCGGCCCGATCGTCGTCGAAGCCGTGCGCCGGGTCACAAAAAAGCCGCTCGACGTGCATCTGATGATCGTCGAACCGGAGCGCTATCTTGACGATTTCGCCCGCGCCGGCGCCGACCACATCCTCGTGCACTGCGAGCAATCGGCGACGATCCATCTGCACCGCACGCTGTCGCACATCCGCGACCTCGGCAAGGTAGCCGGCGCCGTGCTCAACCCGGCGACGCCGCTCGACCAGATCGAGCATGTGCTCGATCTGGTGGGCATCGTCCTGATCATGACCGTCAACCCCGGTTTCGGCGGGCAGAAATTCATTCCCACGATGCTGCCGAAAATCCGCGCGCTGCGGCGGCTGTGCGATGAGCGCGGCGTCGATCCGGTCATCGAGGTCGATGGCGGCCTCTCGGGCGCCAATGCGTGGCAGGCGATCGAGGCCGGCGCCACCGCGATCGTCGCCGGCTCGGCGGTGTTCGGCGCCGCCGATTATGCCGCCGCGATCGCGGCAATCCGCGGCTCCGCGCCGCCACGCTCCGCCGGAGCCTGCTCCTGATGTCGGACCGCGACCATCTGAAGCGCGCGGCCGCCGAACGCGCCGTCGAATTTGTCGAACCCGGCATGGTGCTGGGGCTCGGCACCGGTTCGACCGCCGCCTTTGTCATCGAAACGTTGGGAAAGCGAGTGGCGCAGGGCCTTGATGTCGTCGGCATCCCGAGCTCCGAACGTACCGCCGAGATGGCGCGCCGCCTCGGCATCCGCGTCGCGAGTTTTGCCGAGCACGACCGCATCGACCTGGCGATCGACGGCGCCGACGAAGTGCTGCGCGGCAGCCTCGACCTGGTGAAGGGCGGCGGCGGCGCCCTGTTGCGCGAGAAGATCGTCGCCGCGGCAAGCGACCGCTTCATCGTCGTCGTCGATGACGAAAAGCTCGTCGATCGCCTCGGCCAGCACATGCCGGTGCCGGTCGAGGTCACGCAATTCGGCTGGCAGGCGACCGCCGCGGCGCTGCAGCGACTCGGGGCGCGGCCGGAACTGCGGCAGGCGTCCGGTGGGCCGTTTGTCACCGACGGCGGCAATTTGATCCTCGACTGCCGGTTTGCGTCGATCGACGATCCCGGCGGCCTCGAATGCCGCCTCAACATGACGGTCGGCGTCGTCGACAACGGACTGTTCGTCGGCCGCAGCTCCGCCGTTGTCGTCGCCTCGGAGCGCGGTGTCGATATCCTGAAGCCACGCGGGGGGTAAGGCGATGCGGCGGGTCTCCCTGGTCGTCACCGATGTCGACGGCACGATGGTGACGGATGCGAAAGTATTGACGCCGCGCGCGATCGCGGCGGTCGCGCGGCTCAACGCGGCCGGCATCCCGTTCTCGATCTGCAGCAGCCGGCCGCCCTTCGGGCTGCGCATGATGATCGGGCCGTTGCAGCTGAAGCAGCCGTTCGGCGGCTACAATGGCGGCGCGATCGTCAATCCCGACCTCAGCGTCATCGAACAGAAACTGATCCCGCCCGATGCCGCCCGTGAGGCGGTCGCGACGTTCCGACAGCAGGGCGTCGATTGCTGGGTGTTTTCCGGCAACGAATGGCTGATCGTGAACCCTGACGGCGCGCATGTCGCGCACGAGACGCACACGGTGCAGACGCCGCCGACGGTCGTGCCCGCGTTTACCGAGGCGCATTTCGCGACGGCCGGCAAGATCGTCGGGCCGAGCGACGACCATCCGCTGGTTGCCCGCCTCGCCGAGGATCTGCACGATCGCCTCGATGCCCGCGCCAGTGTCATCCGCTCGCAGCTTTATTATTGCGACGTGACGGCGCCGGGCGTCGACAAGGGTCGGCTCGTCGATGTCCTGGCCGCGCGCCTCGGGGTCCCGCAGGACGAGATTCTCGTGCTCGGCGACGGCGACAACGACATCGAACTGTTTCGCCGCGCCGGGTTCGCGGTGGCGATGGGCAACGCCTCCGACGCGGTCAAGGCCGCCGCCCAGGGAACCACGCTGTCGAACGAGGAAGACGGTTTCGCCGTGGCCATCGACCGCTACGTCTTCGGCGATTGAATAAACCGCCGCACCGTCAGCCGCCCTCTGCCGCAGCTGCGCGCGCCGGATTAGCAGCGCGCGAAACCGCCGCTATGATGATGCCGATACCGGCGGCAGGAGACGGGCAATGAAGCAGTATTGCGACGGCGGCGAAGCGATCCTCGACGCGTTCCGTCATCTCGGTCTCGATTACATCATCGCCTCG
>DATJUL010000332.1:0-3840 GCA_035502295.1 Allostellaceae bacterium
TCAATCACGCTGCGGGACAGCGACGGCGACCTGCATCTGGTGCAGCTCGGGGCGACGCTGGTGCTGGCGAACCCCGCGGCCAGCAATATTGTCACGACGATGCTGCCCGAGATTGCCGATGCGCTGCGCCTGACCGTGCTGTCGGACAAGCCGAGCGATATCAGAACCGCCGCCGGCATTGATAAGCTGCGGGGGCAAATGACGAGCGATCTCAACCGCATGCTGCGTCGGCGTCTCGGCGCCGGCCGGATTGCGGCGATCGACGGCGGCAGCCATCGCGACATCATCCAAAACGTCCTTTTCCCGCAGCTGTTCGTTCAATGAGCGGGTCCGCCGCCGGAACGCTTCGCAGTCCAGTCGGCAAACCGCGGGGCCCTTGACGTCACCGGCTCTCTGCGCACAGCAGCGCCTCGACTGTCGTCAGCAGTTTGGCGACGGCGAACGGTTTGCGCAGCGCCGCCGTGGCGCCCAGTTCCTTCGCGAAGTGAAGATAAATCGGGTCGCTGCCGGAAATCGCCAGGATCGGGACATGGCTGTCATCATGGCGTACTTCGCGGATCGTTTGGATTCCCTCCACATCCGGCATGACGATGTCGGTGATGACCAGCGCCGGGCGAATGTCGCGAAACAGTTGCAGCCCGACACCGCCGTCGGGCGCTTGATGTACCGTGTGCCCGGCACCGCTCAGGGCGCGCGTCAGCAACCGCCGCATCGACAACTCGTCGTCAATGATCAGAATGATCGCCATCGCGTCCGGCCGAAGCGGCCGCCGCAGCGCGCTCAGACATCAAGGGCAGCGCGCAGCGCGGCAGCCAAATCCTCTTTCCGATAGGGCTTGCTGAGCAACGCCATGTCGCCGACCGGCGCGTTCTCGCCGTCGAGCCGCGACTGCGGGAACCCGGACGTCAACACGACCTTCAGTGCCGGCCATCGCTCGCGCGCCAGCCGTGCCAGTTCGACCCCATCCAGCCCGCCGGCCATGACGATGTCGGTGAACAGCAGATCGATGCGTTGCGATTGCAGAAAGTCGAGCGCCGCCGACGCCCCGTCGCAGTCGACGACGCGATAGCCCAAATCGCGCAGCTGGCGCCCGACGACGCGTCGGACGCCGAGATTGTCTTCGACAACCAACACGGTCTGGCCGGCGCCGTGCGGCAACGGCTGCGCCGCGGCGGCATCGCTCGTCGCCGCTGCGCCGACCGCGCACGGCAGGTAGAGCCGGAATGTCGTGCCGACCCCGGCCTCGCTGTACACATTGACGTGCCCGTTCGATTGGCGCAGGAAGCCGAACACCATGCTGAGCCCGAGCCCGGTGCCCTTGCCGGTCTCCTTGGTGGTGAAGAACGGTTCGAAAATCTGGCGCTGTACCTCGGCCGTCATGCCGCAGCCGGTGTCGCTGACCTCGATCATCGCGAAGTCGCCGACGGTGGCGTCCGGGTGCGTCGCGACATAATCCGCATCGAGCTGCCGGTTAGCGGTTGCGATGATCAGCCGACCGCCTTTTGGCATCGCGTCGCGCGCATTCGTTGCGAGATTGGCGAGACTGGCTTCGAGCTGCGCCGGATCGACGACGACCGGCCACACCGCCTCGTCGAGATCGAGCGTGACCTCGATGTCCTCGCCGAGCAGACGCCGCAGCAGCCGTACCGCATCGCCGATCAGTTCGTTCAGCGCCACCCGCGCCGGCCGCAACGGCTGGCGTCGTGCGAAAGCGAGCAGCCGCCGCGTCAGATCGGCGCCGCGCCAGGCCGCATCGAGCGCTTCTCCGACGATTTCGCGCAGGTCCGCATCGCCGCCGAGGCGCTCGCGCGCGATATCGAGGTTGCCGACGATGATCCCGAGCAGATTGTTGAAATCGTGCGCCATCCCGCCGGTCAAGTTGCCGATCGCTTCCATCTTCTGCGATTGGCGAAGCTGTTCCTCGATGCGCCGGCGCTCTGTGATGTCCTGGATCGTGGCGACAAGGAGCATGGGCTGGCCCGCCGCGTCCCTGACGATCTCGTTCTCGCGATAGAGCTGCCGCGTCGCGCCGTCCGGCCGCACGATGCGAAACTCGCAGGTCGCTGGGCAGTCGCCCTGGGTGATCTTTTTTCTGAGGTCGAGGACGTAGGGGCGATCCTCGGCGTGCACCAGGTCGATGACATTGGCGGTAGACGGCACGAAGCTGTCGCGCTCGACGCCGAAGATGCGATAGGTCTCGTCCGACCAGACGGCTTCGTCGGTCTGCAGGTTGCGCACGTCGCTGCCCAACTGCGCGATGCGTTGGGTGTGGCGCAGCTGATCTTCGACCGCCCGCCGCGCGGTCACGTCGCGCACCATCGCGAGTATCACCTCCTCGCCGCCGATCGTGGCGGAGCGAAGCGCAACTTCGGCCCAGAAGAAGCGGCCGTCCCTCGCCTTGCACTGCCAGTCGAAGCGCTGGGTCTGGCCGGACGCGATCGCCTGCCGGTGCCAGGTCATCGCATCGTGCTGCGTGTAGGGCGGTTCGCCGGACGAAATTGTTCCGACATCGGCGCCGATCAGTTCGCCGGGCGCGTAGCCGAGCATGGCACTGCCGCCTGCGTTGACGCCGGTGAAGACACCGGTCACCGACACAATGAAAATGCCCTCGCTGACCGAATCAAAGATCGACCGGAACCGTTCCTCGCTGCGGTGCAGCGCGGCACTGGCTTCTTCGCTGCGGCGTTGCGCGTCGCGCAGGTCCTCCTCGGCGGCTTTCAGCGATGTGATGTCGATACGCAGCCCGGCCGTCCCGCCGTTCGACAGCCGCCGGTTTCTGACCAGCGCCCAGCGGCCATTTGCCAGGCGCTGCTCCGTCACCGCCTCGGGATCGAGGTGATCGCGCATCTGCGCCGCCACCCACGCTTCAGCGTCACCCGCCGGCGCCACCGCATACAAGTCGGCGAGGCCGGCGCGCACCAGATCTTCAAAGCGGGCGCCGGGTTCGATCTGGTCGGGATTGCAGGGGAAGAGCCGGCGATAGTTGTCGTTGCACATGACCAGCCGGTCCTGCGGATCGTAGATCGCAAAGCCCTCGGGAATGCTCTCGATGCCGTCGCGCAGCAGCATCTCCGCCCGCCGGCTGCGCCGGCGCTCGTCCTCGGCGACGAACAGCGCCTCGGCGACCTCATCGACTTCCGGCACGCCGGTCGGCTGCGGCTTGACCCAAGCGTCACGGTCGGACGCAGCCGCGAGCCGGCGCAGCGTGGCGATCGGGCCGGCGATACGGCGCGCTGCAATGATCGCGAGCAAGAAGCTGATCGCCAGGATCCCGGAGCCGACCGCCAGCGTCGCGAAGGCGGCCGATTGCGCGCGCGCGACCAATGCGGCGCGCGGGGCGCCGATCGCGACCGCCCAGCCGAACCGCCCGCCATCGCTGAAGGCCCATTGCAGCGCGACGCCCGCGGGCGAGGTCGTCTCGGCGATCCCCGTGTGCTGCGTCCACAGCGGACTGAGGAGGCTTCGCGCGGCATTGCGCCCGATGCTCCCGCTGCCGCCCGGGATGCGAGCGACGACCGCCCCGCGGCGGTCCGTCACGACGGCGACCCAGCCGGCGGGCGGGTCCTGGCGGCGGATGATTTCTGCAAATTCATCGAGGCGCGGGTGCATGCCGAGCACGTAACGTACCTGCCCGTCGGCGCCTCCGACCGGTATGTCGATCGCGATGACGGGGCCGGTTCCGGCCGGGCTGTTGAAAACATCCGAGACAGCCGGCCGGCCGGTGGCGAAGACGCGACGCAGCGAAGCGAGGTCGAAGCGCAGCGGCGGGGCCGCGCCGGGCGGCAGGCGTGTATTGACGATCTCGCGGCCGTCCCGGTCGACGAGTTCGATGCTGGCGCC
>DATJUL010000333.1:0-11221 GCA_035502295.1 Allostellaceae bacterium
GCGCAGGCCAAGCGCAGCCTGTTTCGCCGCCGCCACGTCTCGTCGCGCATCGCGACCTTCGCCGAGGCGTTTTCCTCGATCACCTGGTCCGGCGCCGGCGCGGTGGCGCTGGTCAACCCGTGGCTCGCGCTCTTTCCCGGCGGGGCCGCGCTGGCGGTGCTGGTCGGCGCGTGGTCGATCAGCCCGCGCCGCGGCTGACGAGCTGCCGCGTTCGAAGGACCGATCACGCCGTTTCCGATCTTCCGGCCGCGCGTTGTGCTCACCGTGTCTGCCGGCGTCAGCCGCGAGCATTTCTTTCAACAACGGCGGCCCGCGCCGCCGATTTTTTGATCATGCCGGCGCTGCGACTCGATCGGACGCCGCTTGTCGAGCAGCCGCCGACGATAGCGCCTTGACTCGGCGACTCGTGCCCGGCAGTTTCGCTCTCTCGGCCGCGGCATAATCGGCAAGACCGGAGGAGGCGTTGATGCGGGGACGCAGCGAGAGCCGGTCGGCGGCGGCCGGCCGTGGCTAGCGCCGGGGCGTCGCGCTCCGGCAAACGGGCCGACGGTGCCGGGTCCGCTCCCTTGCTCGAAATCCGCGACGTGGCATTGCGCTTTGGCGGCATCGTCGCGCTCGACGGCGTCTCTTTCACATTGAACGAAGGCGACATCCTCGGGCTGATCGGCCCGAACGGCGCCGGCAAGACGACGCTGTTCAACTGCGTCAGCCGCCTCTATACCCCCAACCGCGGCGACATCCTGTTCGAGGGACGCTCGATGCTCGGGCGGCCGGCGCACCGGATTGCCGAGATCGGCATCGGCCGCACCTTTCAAAACCTGGCGTTGTTCGGCCCGCAATCGGTGCTCGACAACATCCGCCTCGGGGCGCACGCGTACAGTCGCAGCGACTTTGTCAGCGACACGTTCCATCTGCCGTGGGTCAGGCGCCAGGAGGCGGCGCTGACCGAGCGGGCCTGGTCGCTCATTCATATGCTGGAACTCGAAGACGTCGCGATGCGGCCGGCCGGCGGCCTGCCGCTCGGCACCCGCAAGCGGGTCGAGCTGGCGCGCGCCCTCGCCGGGCGGCCCAAGCTCTTGTTGCTCGATGAACCGGCCGGCGGCCTCAACCACACCGAGGTCGGCGAACTCGGCGCGCTCATTCGCCGCATTCGCGACGAGCGGCAGGTCAGCGTGCTCTTGGTCGAGCATCACATGAGCCTCGTCATGTCAGCCTCCGACAAGGTCGTCGCGCTCGATTTCGGCCGCAAGATCGCCGAAGGCACGCCGGCCGAAGTGCAGCAGAACGCCGCCGTCATCGAGGCCTATCTGGGGACCGGCGCGACCCACGTCATCGAAACCGCCGGTCAGGTGCCTGCGCAATGATCCTCGAAGTCGACGGGCTGAACGCGTTTTACGGCGAGCAGCAGGCGCTGTTCGGCATCGGCTTCGGGATCGATGAAGGTAAGATCATCACGCTGCTGGGCGCCAACGGCGCGGGCAAGACGACCGTGCTGCGGGCGCTGTGCGGCATGGTGCGGACGAGCGGCGACATCCGCTTTGACGGCAAGGCGATCGCCGGCTGGCCGACGGAGAATGTCGTGCGGCTCGGCGTCGCCCATGTGCCGGAGGGTCGCGGCACCTTTGTCCGCCTGACGGTCGAAGAGAACCTGCAGCTTGGCGCGATGATCCGGCGCGGCCGGGCCGCGATCGCCGCCGACATCGATCGCGTCTACGATCATTTTCCGCGCCTGCGCGAGCGCCGGCGTCAGCAGGCCGGTCTCTTGTCGGGCGGCGAGCAGCAGATGCTCGCGGTCGGCCGCGCGCTGATGCTGCTGCCGCGCCTCCTGCTGCTCGACGAACCGTCGTTCGGTCTGGCGCCGCTGATCGTCGAGGAGCTGTTCCGCATCCTGCGCGAAGTCAATCGCGACATCGGGGTCGCGATGCTGATCGTCGAACAGAACGCGGCGCTGGCGCTCGAACTCGCCGAGCATGCGTACATCCTGGAAACCGGCCGCATCGTTCTGGACGGGACGGCCGCGGAAATCGCCGCCGACGAGGGCGTGCGCCGCGCCTACCTCGGCTATTGACGCGGAGAGGGCCGATGCAACTGTTCCTTCAGCAGGTTCTCGCCGGCCTCGCCAACGGCGCCATCTATGCCGGTATGGCGCTGGCCGTGGTCATGATCTACCTGGCAATCGACCATCTCAACTTCGCGCAAGGCGAGATGGCCACATTCTCGACCTTTATCGCCTGGCAGTTCATCGCCTGGGGATTTCCCTATTGGATCGCCTTCGCCGCCGTGGTCGCCGTCTCGTTTGTCGGCGGCATCGCGATCGAGCGTGTCCTCTTCAAACCGCTGCACAACGCCGACATCCTCGCCAACCTCGTCGCCTTCATCGCGCTGTTCAGCATCCTGAACAGTGCCGACGGCTATATTTGGGACTATACAATCAAGACCTTTCCGACTCCGTTCGGCACCAAGCCGCTGTTCGGCAGCGTTCTGATCGACAGCCATGAAGCCGGGATGATCGTCGTGATTGGCGTCCTGCTGGGGCTGCTCTATCTGTTCTTCAGCGGCACTCGGCTCGGCCTGGCGATGCGCGCGGCGGCGCAAAATCCGGCGTCGGCCCGCCTCGTCGGCATCCGGATCGGCTGGATGACCGCGCTCGGCTGGGGCATCGCCGCCGCGATCGGCGCTGTTTCCGGCATGCTGATTGCGCCCATCGTGTTCCTCGATCCGAACATGATGTTCGGCGTCCTGCTGTGGGGTTTTGCCGGCGCCGTGCTCGGCGGGTTGTCGAGCCCCGGGGGGGCCGTGCTCGGCGGCTTTGCCGTCGGCATCATCGAGACGCTGGTTGGCACGTTTGTTCCCTATGTCGGCCGTGACCTGAAGCTGACGCTGGCGCTCCTGGTGATCGTCGCGGTCTTGATGGTGCGACCCACCGGCATCTTTGGCCGCACCACAGTGAGCCGGGTATGACGACACCGCAGCAGGAAACCGTACCGCTCGGTGCCGCCGTCGCGCGACCGACGACGCGGCTGACGACCGGCCATTGGCTGCTGGCCGGTGCCATCGCCGTGGCGCTGGTCCTCCCCTTTGTCTTTCGCGGGTTTGTGATTTTTCAATTGACCGAGGTCATGATCTACGGGTTGGCGATCCTCGGCCTCAACCTGTTGACCGGCTTCAACGGCCAGTTCTCGGTCGGGCACGGTGCGTTCTTCGGCCTCGGCGCCTATGTGACCGCGATCATGATGCAGCGCTGGAACGTCCCGTATTACTGGACACTGCCGCCGGCCGGCCTCGTCTGCTTTGTCGTCGGCGTGGCGTTCGGGGTACCGGCGTTGCGCCTGCGCGGCCTCTATATAGCGCTCGTCACCTTTGCGGCGGCCGTCGCGCTGCCGCAATTGCTGAAATTCAATTTTTTTGAGGGCTGGACCGGCGGCGTGCAGGGGATCGTCGTCAATCAGCCGGGCGTTCCCGCGTTCCTGCCGGTGATTAGCGCCGATCAATGGCTTTATTTCTTCACGCTGGCGGTCGTGCTGCTGATGTTCTGGGGCGCCAGCAACCTCGCGAAGAGCCGCAGCGGCCGTGCGATCATGGCGATCCGCGACCATGACATCGCGGCTGCTGCGATGGGCATCAACGCGAACTTGTACAAGACGCTGACCTTCGGCGTCAGCGCGCTCTATACCGGCGTCGCCGGCGCCCTGAGCGCCCTTGCCGTGCAGTTTGTCGCGCCCGACAGCTTCGGTCTGTTCGTGTCGATCTATTTTCTCGTCGGGCTGATCCTCGGCGGCATTGGATCGTTGTGGGGCTGTCTGTTCGGCGGCTTGTTTGTGCTTTACGTGCCGAACTTGGCGCAAGACATTTCCCGAGGCTTGTCGGGCGTCTTCTTTGGCCTCATTATGCTCTTGGTGATATTCGTTATGCCGTCCGGCGCGGCCGGGTTTGCGCGCCTCGCCGGGGCTTGGGTCCGGCGACGCGTTGCGCCGCCGATGCCGCCGCCGGGCCGGGCGAACCTCGCTGCACCGGAACCGTCAGGCAGCATCGGGCCCAATTCAGCCAACCTCGCCACGACGCCGGTGCCGGAAATTACCGAACAACAGCCGGTGAACATGGAGGCGCCGAACATCCGCAAGCCGAACCGATTGGGGGACAGAAAATGACGCATCCGACGCGCCGTCGCATCCTCGCTGCCGCACCGGCCCTACCCGGCTTCGGCCGGCCGCTCGTCGCCGAGCGGCGAACAGCGGGATGCACCGCGGAATTCACCGAGGGAGGAGCCTCATGACACACCTGACACGTCGCACGCTGCTTGCCGCCGCCCCGGCCGCGCTCGCCTTTGGCGGCCCGGTCCTGGCACCGTGGCCGGCCCGCGCCAAGGAATATGGCCCCGGCGTTACCGACCACGAAATCAAGATCGGTAACTCCGCCGCCTACAGCGGACCGGCGTCATCCTACGGCACGATCCCCAAATGCGAGGCCGCCTATTTCAAGATGATCAACGAGCAGGGCGGGGTAAACGGCCGCAAAATCAACTTCATCTCGTACGACGACGCCTATTCACCGCCGAAAACCTTCGAAATGACGCGGAAGCTGGTCGAGGAAGACGGTGTCTTCCTGATATTCAATACGCTCGGCACGCCCACCAATACTGTGATCTGGCGTTATATGAACCAACACAAGATACCGCAGCTGTTTGTCGGCACCGGCGCCACCAAATGGGACGACCCGAAGGGTCATCCGTGGACGATCGGCTGGCAGCCGAGCTACCAGGCCGAGGGGCGCATCTATGCCGCCTACACCCTGGCGCACAAACCCGACGCGGTGGTCGGCGTGCTGTATCAGGACGACGATTTCGGCAAGGATTATATGAAAGGAGTGGCCGACGGGTTCGGCGCCAAGGCCGCCTCGATGATCAAGGTCAGGGCGACGTACGAGACCACCGACACGACCGTCGACTCGCAGATCGTCCAGATGAAGGCGGCCGGCTGCAACGTCATCATTAATTGCGCGATCCAGAAATTTGCCGCCCAGGCGATCAAAAAGGCGGCCGAGATCGAATGGAAGCCGCTGCACATCTTGAGCGGAATCGGCAGTTCGGTCGCCGGCACGCTGAGACCGGCCGGCCTCGCAAACTGCAAGGGCATCATCTCCGATTTTTTCCTGAAGGACCCGACCGATCCGGTGTGGCACGACGATGCCGGCTACAAATGGTGGCTCGGCTTCATGGACAAATATTACCCGGACGGCGACAAGAAGGATGGCTCCAACGCCTACGCACCGTCGGTCGCCGCGACGCTCATTCAGGTCTTCAAGCAATGCGGCAATGAGCTGACCCGCGAAAACGTGATGAAACAGGCGGCACACCTGAATTTGACCGTGCCGATGCTGCTGCCGGGCATGCGGATCACGACCAGCCCGACCGACTTCGCGCCGGTCAAGCAGGTACAGATGGGGCGCTTCGACGGCGAGCGTTGGCGGCTGTTCGGCCCGCTGCTGAAAGGTTCGATTAGCTGATCCGGCAGGGCGCGGCGACGCGCTGCCCGCCGCGCCGCCGCGCCGCTACAAGAGGCCGCGCAGCATCGCGACGAGCGGCTTGTCGGCGGGCGGCATCGGATAGTCGGCGAGCCGCGCCGGCCGCACCCACTGCAGCCGCTGGCCTTCGCGCGGGACCGCGATGCCCTGCCAGCGGCGGCAGACGAAAAGCGGCATCAGCAGGTGGAACTCGGGATAGGCGTGCGAGGCAAAGGTGAACGGCGCGAGGCAGCTCGCGTGCACATCGATGCCGAGTTCTTCGGCCAGTTCGCGGATCAGCGCCACTTCGGGCGTCTCGCCCGGCTGCACCTTGCCGCCGGGAAATTCCCATAGTCCCGCCAGATGCTTGCCCGCCGGCCGCTCGGCCAGCAGCACGCGGCCATCCTTGTCGATCAGCGCCACCGCCGCGACCAGCACGATGGGCCGCGCCGCTTCAGCTGCGGTAGCTGCCGTTGATGTCGACATAGCCGTGCGTCAGATCGCAGGTCCATACCGTCGCGCTTCCGTCGCCGATGCCGAGATCGACCGCGATTCTGATGTCGCGCCCCGCCATATGCGCGGCGACCGGGCCTTCGTCGTAGCCCGCGACCGGCGCGCCTTCCGCGGCGATCGGCACGCCGCCGATCGCGATTGAGAGGCGATGGCGATCGGCTTTCTCGCCCGATTTGCCGACCGCCATGACGATGCGGCCCCAATTGGCGTCGCCCGCGGCAAGCGCGGTCTTGACCAGCGGCGAATTGCCGATCGCGAGGCCGATGCGGCGCGCCGCCCGCTCGCTCGCGGCGCCCGAAACCGCGATCGTGACGAATTTCTCCGCGCCCTCACCATCGCGCACGACCTGTTGCGCCAGATCGGTCATGACCGCCAGCAGCGCGCGCCGGAAATCCAGGAGGCGCGGGTCGCCGGGATCGGCGATCGCCGCGTGGCGCACCTGCTGCGTTGCGCAGAGCAGCAGCGTGTCGCTGGTCGAGGTGTCGCCGTCGACGGTGATCGAGTTGAAGCTCGGCTCGACCAGCGCCGCAAGCAGCGGCTGCAGCACGGCGGCCGGCAGCGCCGCGTCGGTGAAGAGGTAGACCAGCATCGTCGCCATGTCCGGCGCGATCATGCCCGAGCCCTTGGCGAAGCCGCTGATGCGCACCGGCGTGCCGTCGATCGCCGCCGCTGCGGTCGCGCCTTTGGGGAACGTATCGGTCGTCATGATCGCCCGCACCGCCTGTTCCCAGCTGTCGGGCGACAGCAGCGAATGGAGCCACGGCAGCGCATCGACGATGCGATCGGCCGGCGGCGGCTCGCCGATGACGCCGGTCGAGGCGATGAACACCTCGTTCGGCGCGCAGCCGACGAGCCGCGCCGCCGCCGCCGCGGTGCGCTCGACGACCATCCGCCCGGCCGGCCCGGTGAACACGTTGGCGTTGCCCGAATTGACGACGATCGCGCGCACGGCACCCCGCGGCAGGCATTCGCGGCACCACACGACCGGTTCGCCCGGCATCGTCGATTGGGTAAAGACGGCGGCCACCGTGCTGCCCGGCGCCAATTCGACAAGCATCACATCGTCACGCCCCTGATAGCGAATACCGGCGGCGCCGGCGGCCAGACGCACGCCGGCGAGCGCCGGCAGTTCGGGAAAATGCGCGGGGGCAAGCGGCGAGACGGCGGGCATCGTTTCGGTCTCCGGGCGGCGCGCGGCGCGGTGCCGACATGTCGCATATTGCGGCTGGGCGAACAACCGCCGCCATGTCCGGCCACCCGCATCGGTCGATCGCCGGTCCCGCACGGCTCGCTGGCCAAGAGCAACGACTCGATTTGAGCAATTACCAATTGTTTAACGATGTTCTTCCATATTTCTATCGCAGAAGAATGATTATTCTTGGAACAACTGCGTAATGGACAATTGCGCTGACACGGCGCGAAGGTTACGGGGGTGCGAACCGAGAAGATGTCGGAGCTGCTGATTGACGACGCGGGCGAGGTTTGGCCGGCGCGACCCGAGACCGTCGCTCGCCGCTTCAACCTGCCACGCCGGCGCGGCCTGGTCCGTGGCGCCATCGCGCTGGGGTTCATCTTTGTAGCGGACGGAAACTGCGGCGCGGCGGTCGCGCTCGTGCCGCATCTCGTGAGCCGATCGGCGGAAACTTGTGTGTACGAGGTCATTCGCAAGCGAAATCCACCGCGCGTCGTGCTCGCACATGATGCGCGCCTGTCATCATGGGCGCTCATTGGCGGCGCGAATCGCGCAATCGCGCAGATCGGCCGAATCATCGCCGAGGCGCGCAACCCATCGCCGCGGCCGTTGCACTACGCTCAGCGTCTGCCGATCGAGAGCTTCGGCGATTTGGAGAGCGCTCGGTTCGGCCCCGTTTTGCAGGCGTGGCACGACAGGAACGGTCGATGGGAGCCGGATTTCTACGGCCGCTTGCTGGAGTGGCGGCTGTTGGATAGTTCGACGATTGCGGAAAAGCCCGCCGGCTCAGAGCGGGTTTTGGTGCGCCACTGGGGCGCCGATGTGAGGACCTACGGAAAAGAGTGGGTCCGCATTGCACCTGGCCGCGATGTCGAGGATCAGCCCAACGCGGAGCTCGGACTGTGGCGCGCGGCCCTGCTGAGAGAGTCGATTCGCGAGGGTGTGCCGGAGTTCAGGAAGATCGATTTCGTGTTCCGCCGCATCGGCGGCGACTTGGCGCGACTGCAATTCCGTCGAGTGAACCTGCCGTGGCGGACATCCGCCGGAGCGGCGCTCGTGACGTCAATTCAGGTCGCGCGTCGTACGTTTATCATTGAGCGGCCGGACCGGGCTTGAGTCGGTGCCCCGGCGCCAGCGCTGCGGAAACGCCGGTCGAGCCGACCGGGTGGGCAATCGGCGCCTCAAACCTCCCGTATCCGCGGCAGGACCTGTTCGCCGAACAGCGTCAGCGCGTCGATGAGGGCCTGCGGCGCGGCGTCGCGGGTCTGGAAGAACAGGTCGAGGACGCCGACCCCGGCCTCCTCGCGGCAGCGCTCTACCTGCTCGACGATCGTCGCCGGAGCGCCGATGAACGTCGTCGGCAACGTGCCGCCGACATTGGCGGTGCGCGCTTCGCCGGCGACGTTGCGCGCGTCGAGCCGGATCAGTTCGTCGCGGATCGCCGCCGGCACCGGCAGCGGCGACTGGTCCTGCATCGCGCGCAACGCCGCCTGTGCCTCATCGTCGCTGTCGGCGATCAGCACGTTGGCGCGATAGATCAATTGCGCCGGCGCCGGCTGCCAACCGTGCCGCTCGCAGGCGTCGCGGTAGAACCGCGCGGCCCGCGCGATGACCGCAAACGGCGCGTAGGAGAGGCCGAGGCCGAGCCGATGGCGCGCCGCGAACTCGCAGGATTCGCGGCTGGTGCCGAGCACATAGGTCGGCGGGTGCGGCTCGGCCCGCGCCCGCGGCCACACCGAGACGGTGCGGAACTGGAAATGCCTTCCCTGCCAGCCGAACGGCTGCGGCTCGGTCCACGCGTTCAGGATCAGCTCCATCGCCTCGGTCGTGCGCTCGCGCGCCTCTTCGGGGTTGAGGCCGTAGCTGAGATATTCACCGGTCGTGCCGCGCAGCAGGCCGACGACGAGCCGGCCCGGCAACAAATTGTCGAGCAGCGCCAGTTCTTCGGCGATGCGCACCGGATTGCCGTGTGACACGATCGGGCCGAGGAGCGCGATCTTGATGCGGCTCGACTGCGCCGCCAGATGCGCCGCGACGATCGCCGGCGCCGGCGTCAGGCGGCGATGCGAATAATGATGCTCGGCGACGCTGATCCAATCGAAACCGAGCCGCTCGACGAGTTTGAGGCGCTCGACCATGCCGCGATAGGCGGCCGCGCCGGCATCGAGGTCATAGACGGCGGGCGCGATCGGCCATCCGGCCGGCAACGGCGCCGGCGGGCGGTAATGTGCGGTTTCGAAAAACGAGACATGCATGGCGGTCGCCTTGCTCCGGGAGCGGCCTTCTTATTCCAGTCGTTCGCCGAAGGAAATCCCCGCGGCCGATCGAGTGCCGTCGCCCTTGCGATCGTCGCCCCCGCGAAAGCGGGGGCCCAGGAGCGAGCGCCGATGCTGCGGCCCTGGGTTCCCGCCTGCGCGGGAACGACGGGAAGGTTGATCGGTCATCTTGCGGGCGCGCGAAACGATCGGCCAACGATCTGCGCCCGGCGGCTCGAATTGACACCCCGGCGGCCGCGGCCTATCTGTCAACGGTCGCCGTGTGCCCGCTCGTTGATCATCCCATCGCAGTTCCGAGGTTCCCATGTTCGGCGCCTTAGCCCGGCGGCTGTTCGGCTCCGCCAATGACCGCTACATCAAACGGCTCGGGCCGATCGTCGAGCAGATCAACGAGTTGGAGCCGGCGCTCGAACAACTGACCGACGAACAGTTGCGCGCCCGCACCGGCGAATTCCGCGAAAAGCTCGACCAGGGCGCCGAACTCGACGACCTCCTCGTCGAAGCCTTTGCGACCGTGCGCGAGGCGGGCAAGCGCACGTTGGGGCAGCGGCATTTCGACGTGCAGCTGATGGGAGGCGTCGTCTTGCACCGCGGCATGATCGCCGAGATGAAAACCGGCGAAGGCAAGACGCTGGTGTCGACCCTGCCGGTCTATCTCAACGCGTTGACCGGCAATGGCGTCCATGTTGTCACCGTCAACGACTACTTGGCCCGGCGCGATGCCGAATGGATGGGCCAGATTTACCGCCTCCTTGGCATGAGCGTCGGCTGCATCGTCCATGAGCTCGACGATTACGAGCGCCAGCAGGCCTATCGCTGCGATGTGACCTACGGCACCAACAACGAGCTGGGCTTTGATTATCTGCGCGACAACATGAAGTTCCGGCTCGAAGAGATGGTGCAGCGGCCGTTTCATTACGCGATCGTCGACGAGGTCGATTCGATCCTGATCGACGAGGCGCGCACGCCGTTGATCATTTCCGGCCCGACCGAAGACAATTCCGAGCTCTACATCTCGGTCGACAAGCTGATCCCTGCCCTCGCCGATGACGATTTCGAGAAGGACGAGAAGCAGAAGACCGTCACCCTGACCGAATCCGGCCAGGAAAAGATCGAGACGCTGCTGCGCCAGCACGGCCTGCTCGAAGTGGACGGCCTCTACGACATCCACAACGTCTCGCTGGTCCATCACGTCAACCAGGCGCTGCGGGCGCACAAATTGTTCGCGCGCGACACCGAATACATCGTCAAGGACGACAAGATCGTCATCATCGACGAATTCACCGGCCGCATGATGGAGGGACGCCGCTATTCGGAAGGCCTGCACCAGGCGTTGGAGGCCAAGGAAGGCGTCACGGTGCAGAACGAAAACCAGACGCTGGCGTCGATCACGTTCCAGAATTATTTCCGGATGTACCCGAAGCTGGCCGGCATGACCGGCACGGCGATGACCGAAGCGGAGGAATTCGGCGACATCTACCAGCTCGAGGTCATCGAGGTGCCGACCAACGAGCCGGTGCGACGCGCCGACAATGACGACGAGGTCTACCGCTCGACCCGCGAGAAATACGACGCGATCGCCCAGCAGGTGCTGGAGTGCCGCGAGCGGCAGCAGCCGGTGTTGTGCGGCACCGTCAGCATCGAGAAATCGGAGGAACTGGCGGCGCTGTTCAAGAAGCACAAAATCCCGCACCACGTCTTGAACGCGCGCTACCACGAGCAGGAGGCGTTCATCATCGCC
>DATJUL010000334.1:0-4219 GCA_035502295.1 Allostellaceae bacterium
GCCGAGTCGCAGCTGAAGATCCAGGCCGCGGTCGCCGCCGGCGGCAAGATGGTAGTGCCGTCGGCCGAGACCTGCGAGCGCCAGGCCGCGCAATTCGTGGGCAACAATCCGCGTTTGCAGGGGCAGCGCGAATGGCCGGCCTTGCTGCGGATGCTGGACCGGATCGAGCCCGGCTACCGCAGCTGAGCTGAGCCCGAGCTTCGCTCAGCGGGGCGGCGGGCCATATCCGGGCGGCGGATAGCCGGAGCCCGGCGCCGCTCCGTAGCCCTGCGGGTATCCTGATCCGGAATAGGAGGGCGCATAGCCCTGCCCGGAATAGGCCGGCGGTTGCCCGCCATTGCATTGCAGCTGGCCGTTGTTGTTGCCGATATCGCCGCTGCAATTGGCAACGTTGAGCGCGGTCTGCACGTCGCGCCCGTCCGCCGTGCGGCAGATCGCGATCAGGGTGCTGCCCTGCATCCGGATCGCGCCGCAGCTCTGCTGATAGGTTCCGGGCGGCGGCGCCTGTGCATAGGCGGGAATGGCGAGACCCGCCAGTGCGAATGCTCCGAGCAGCCGACGAACAACCTGCATCTTCGCCTCCAGGCGGTTGATCATGCCGATAACGGCTAAAGCGGCCGGGAAAGTTCCGGCTCGCCGGCAGCGCGGATTTCCCTTCGCCGGCGAGGGGTGTAAAGCTTGGCCCTTCAAACCGAAGGGATGGGGCAATGAAGGTCACCGGCATCCGATCCAACATCGTAGCGCTCCCGGCCGACGAGCCGCTCGCCGGTGCCGCCGAAAATCCGACCGGCAAGCGTCCGATCGTCACCCTCGAAGTCGAGACCGACGACGGCGCGGTCGGCATCGGCGCGACCTATTTTGGCGGTGCCTTGACCGGTACGCTCAAGCACGCGGTCGAGGAATTGGGCGCGCTCACCGTCGGCGAGGACCCGGTGCGGGTCGAGGCGGTCGCGGCCAAACTGCGCGCGGCGGCGGGCTCGGCGGGTCCGGGCGGCATCTTCAACCTGGCGCATTCGGCAATCGACACGGCGCTCTGGGATCTGCGCGCCAAATCGGTGAATTTGCCATTATGGAAATTGCTCGGCGGTGCCCGCGACCGGGTCCCGACCTATGCGAGCGGCGCGTTGATGCGCGGGCTCTCGCTCGACCGTGTCGTCGAGGCCGCGGCGACGCTCAAGGACAAGGGCTGGCGCGAGATGAAGACGCAGCTCGCGCTGCCCGGCGAGACGACGCCGGCCATCGAGGTCGAGCGCATGGTCAAAATTCGCGAGGCGATCGGCCCCGACATCAAACTGATGTGCGACATCAACCAGCGCTGGCGGCCGGAGCAGGCGATCGATATCGGCCGCCGCGTCGAGGATGCCGGGGTCGGCCTCTTCTGGCTCGAAGACGTGACCGCGGCCGACGACTATGCCGGCCTCGCGCGGGTCGCCGATGCGCTGCGGACGCCCGTCTGCGGCGGCGAATATCTGTGGGGCATCGTGCCGTTCCGCCACATGATGGAAGCCCGGTCGGTCGATATCCCGATGATCGACCAAGTGCGCTGCGGCGGCATCACGCCGTGGCTGAAGATCGCCGGCATGGCGGAAGCCTTCAACCTGGCCGTCGTCAGCCACGGCGTGCCGGAAATCCACGTGCACCTGGTCGGCGCCGTGCCCAACGGGCTGACCGTCGAATACATGCCGCGCCTCTTCCCGCTGTGGAAGAGCGTGCCCGAACCGGTGCGCGGCGATCTGACGATGCCCGAAGCGCCCGGATTGGGCCTCGAATTCGACGACGCCGCAATCGCCCGCTACCGCGCCTGACCTCAGCGTCACATGCCCCTGCCCTTTCCGCAGCGGTTCCGCGCCCTCGCCGCCGAGCGCTCACCGCTCTGCGTTGGCATTGACCCGTCGGCCGAGAGCATCAGGGGCTGGGGGCTGACGGACGATTTGCCGGGCCTGCGGACGTTTTGCGAGCGGCTCGTCGAAACCTGCGCTCCGGTCGTCGCGATCATGAAGCCGCAGGCGGCCTTCTTCGAGCGGCACGGGCCGGACGGCATGGCCGTGCTGCGTGACACGGTCGCGGCGATTCAGCGCCACGGCGCGCTGGCGATCATCGATGTCAAAAGCGGCGACATCGGCTCGACCGCGGTCGCCTACGGCGAGGCCTATCTCGGCGCGGACAGCGCTTATCGCGGCGACGCGATGACGACGAGCCCCTTTCTCGGGTTCGCCGCGCTGGCGCCGATCCTCGACATCGCGCGCCACGCCGGGGCCGGCGTCTTCGTTGTCGTGCGCTCGTCAAACCCCGACGGCAGCGGGTTGCAGCGGGCGCGGCTGGCCGACGGGCGGACGGTCGCCGAACACCTGGCCGACGACGTCGCGGCCGCGAATGGCGGCGATGCGCTCGGCCCGATCGGCGCCGTCGTCGGCGCGACCCTCGGCGCCGAGGCCGGCGCGCTTGCTGCCCGCATGCCGAACGCGCTCTTGCTGGTGCCGGGGATCGGCGCCCAGGGCGCGACGATCGCCGACGTGCGGCGCGATTTCGGGCCGCATTACGCGCGCGTCATCCCGTCGGTGTCGCGCGGAGTCGCGCGCGCCGGCCCCGACGCGCAAGCGCTGCGGCAGGCGGTCGAGCGCTACATCGCCGAGCTGCGCGATCGGGTCTGAGCCGGCCTCACACCGGTCGCGGCTCGCCAGTGTCGGGCGACAGCCAGCTCTTCGTCGCTGAGGCGCATCGGCGCCCTCAGCGCAGCGGCCGCAGGATGCGCAACGGGTTCGGCACGCGGTCGCGCAGCGCGGCGGCCCGGCCGCGCAGGCTGCCGAAGCGGTGCAGATCGGCGAGCCGGCGGTCGACAAAGGCCTGCGTGTCGGCGAATTCGGGCGAGCGGTCGTCGAGCCAATAGAGCGTCGCGGCGGCGCAGACCGCGGCCAGCGTCGCGCGCTTCGTATAAAACGAGAAATCGGTCGAGCGGTCGCCGACCCCGCGCCAGATCGCATCGACCGTGTCGTAGAGGAGGCGGATGGCGAGCGGCGCGTGGTGCGGCAGCGCCAGCACCGCAAAGCCGCGCCGCACCGCTTCGCGCCACGGCAGGATTGCCGCGAAACGCAGCCGCAGCGCCAGCGCGACCCGCTGCGACAGGCCGGCGGTCTCGCCGGCCTCCTTGGCCATCCGCTCCAGCATCTCCCGGTCGGCCCAATGGCTGAACGCGGCGATCAGGTCCGGCGCGCCGCGCGGAAACAGCGCTGCCGCCTCACCCTCCGGCATGCCGAGGCGGCGCGCCGCCTGCCGCAACGCGCGCATCGTCCAGCCGTCAAACGCGACATCGGGCAGCATCGCGGCGATCAGCCGCTCGCGCTCGCGATCGGCAAACGCGCTCCTCACTGCGATGCCTTCTCGGCGAGAAACGCCGCAAGATCGATCGGGTGGCGCTGCAGCTCCTCGGCAAAGACCAGCAGGCGGTGGTCGGTCATGCGCTGCGGGTAGAGGATGCCGTCGAGGTGGTCGCATTCATGCTGCACGACGCGGGCGTGGAAGCCGGCCGCCTCGCGCTCGATCGCGGCGCCGTCGAGACCCAGCCCGCGATAGCGGATGCGCAGATCGCGCGGCACGACCCCGCGCAGCCCGGGCACCGACAGGCAGCCCTCCCAGCCCAAGGCGCGCTCGCGGCCGATCGGCTCGATGACCGGGTTGATCAGCACGGTCAGAGCCTGTTCGGTGTCGCCAGGCAGGTCGGTCAGCCGTTCCGGTCCGACGCGGAACACGAGGAGGCGCCACGGCATATGCACCTGCGGTGCCGCAAGGCCGGTGCCGCCGGCATCCTCCATCGTCTCGATCATGTCGTCGACCAGGCACCGCACCCAGGGCGCGGCGGGATCATCGATCGCCGCGGCGCGCGTGCGCAGTACCGGGTTGCCCATGCGGGCGATCTTCAGCAAGGCCATGCGCAGAATATGTGCTGCCGGCGCGGCCGGGTAAAGCCGCGCCCGCCTTCACAGCCGTGCGCCGCAGTGCTACATAAAGGCGACAACCCCGCAAGCGGGTTGTTGGTCGTGGCTTCGGAAAGGAGTGATCCGCCCGTGCAAGTCCTCGTGCGCGACAACAATGTCGATCAGGCCCTGCGGGCCTTGAAGAAAAAGATGCAGCGCGAAGGCGTGTTCCGGGAGATGAAGCTGAGGCGCAATTACGAGAAGCCCTCGGAGCGCCGCGCCCGCGAAAAGGCCGAGGCGGTGCGCCG
>DATJUL010000335.1:0-7421 GCA_035502295.1 Allostellaceae bacterium
CCTCCTCACAGTGCGGCAATCGTCGACCTCTTCGCCGACGCGCTCGCGACCAACCAAAAGCCGTTGATCGCCTCGACCGGGGTGCGTCATCGGCGCTTACAGGTGCACGCACGCGCGTTAAGATTCGAGACGAAACCCGCGGCAGCGGCATAAAGGCGGCATAAAGGCCGCTACCTGCCCGCTGTCACCAATGCCGGCCACAACCGGCGCGGCGGCGTTCCGGTGCCCCGTTGCGCGACGCACTGATACCGTGCACAATCGCGCAACAAGTGCCGAACTCCGGCACGAACATAAGGCCTGTCATTCGTGGCCGCGGGGGCGTCCTCGATCGCGCGGATTGACTGAGAACTTACGACTATTTGAACAGCGCGGCGCTGGCCGGGAACGCGAGCATTCGCGGCGGTGGCGACATGTCGATGAGCGAGAACAACAGCGACGAGGCGGCGCCGGCGCGCGGGATCGACAAGCCGCGGCTCGATTGCGCCGTGGCCGCGGCATGAATTTGCTCCCGTTCATCGTATCCGGGATCGGACTTGGTTCGGTCTACGCGCTGTCGAGCGTTGGGCTCGTCATTCTCTATCGCGCATCGGGAACATTGAATTTCGCCTTCGGCGCCTTCGGCAGCATAGCGGCCTTCCTGTCCTGGCAGGTGGAGCAGGGCGGGCTGCCGGAACCGATCGGCTGGATCGTCGGGGTCGCCGTCGCGACCGGCTTTGCTTTTGTCTACGGCCGGGTGTTCGCGCCGCGGCTGGCCCACCGCGATCGCGTGGTGCGCGCGATCGCGACATTGGGATTGGCGCTGTTCCTGTTGGGCGGCATGGCGTGGTACTGGGGCGTGGGCGTCGCGCGCCGCCTCGTCCTGCCGACCGATTTCGAATCCGTTGTGTTGTTCGGCGTGCGGCTCTCGGCGACGAAGCTCATCGCGCTCGGCATCTCGCTGGCGATGATCTGCGGGGTCGGGCTGGTGCTGAGCCGGACCCGCATCGGGCTCGGCATGCGGGCGCTGGCGAGCGACCGCAACATCAGCGCCGCGATCGGCATCCGCGTCGTGCGGATCGATTCGTTCGCGTGGCTTGTCAACGGCATGTTCGCCGGCGTCGCGGGCATCCTGCTCGCCAACATCAACCGGCTCGATCCCGCCTTCCTCACGTTTCTTGTGATCCCGGCGATTGCCGCCGCCATTCTTGGGCGGCTTTCCTCGCTCCCCGGTGCGTTCATCGGCGGCATGGTCGCGGGCATGATCGAGGCTTTGCTGATCGCTTTTCCGAGCGTCGCCGACTTCCGCAGCGCCGGGCCCTATGTTGCGGCCCTCGTGTTTCTGATGGTGGTCGGCGCGGGCCACGGCGTCGGCGCCCGCGAATGACCGAGATCAGCAGCGAAACCGAGCCGTTCGTCGCTGCGCCGCCGGCGACGAGCGAGATCGCGCCGGTGACGCGCGTCACCGCGATCGTTGTCGTCGTGGGCCTCATTTCCACCGTCATCGCCGCCACCTGCGACGGCTATTGGCTGTCGAATTTCACCCAAGCCTACTGCATGGTGCTGACGCTGTCGGGCTGCGCGCTGCTCTACGGTCAGCTCGGTCTCGTCTCGTTGTGCCAATGGGCGCTGGCCGGCGTCGGCGGCTGGGTCAGTCTGCGCGTCTATCACTCGTTCCATCCGCCGTTCCTGCTGACGATTCTCGCGGGCGGCCTCGGCGCCTCACTGATCGGGATGGTCTGGGGGCTGCCGGCCTTGCGCATGCGCGGGCTCTATCTCGCGTTGGTGACGTTGATGCTCGCCGGCGCATTCCAGACGCTCGTCGTCGTCACCAGTTTCCCGGTCGGCGGTCCCGGATTTCTCGGGCAGGTCGGAGCCAGCGGCAACGAACGCATCATGATGGCGCGTCCGGTGTTCGCCGCGAGCGACACCGCTTATTTCGTGTTCGTCGCGGTCATCACGCTGCTCGGCATTTTCCTCGTCGAGGCGCACCGCCGCACCAAGCCGGGCCGCGCCTGGGCCCTGATCCGCAAGGACGAGCACGTGGCGATCGCGGCCGGCGTGCGGATCGTGTTCTACAAGGCCTGGGCGTTCGCGCTCGCGGGCTTCCTCGCCGGCGTGGCCGGGGCGCTGCTGGCCGGGCTGTTCGGGCAGCTCGATGCCTCGGCATTCGCGCCCACCGACTCGATCATCATCTTCATCGGCACGCTGCTGGGCGGTTATGACAGTTGGCTCGGTTCGCTGTTGGGCGGCATCCTGACCCGGTTCGTCCCGGCGCTGCTCATCGATTTCAACGTCAATACCAATCTCGGCTTCATGTTCTTCGGGTTTGCGCTGATGATGGCGTTGCGCGACCCCCTGGGGATCGGCGGCCGGCTCACGCTTCTCGCCGCGCAGCTGTGGACGAAGTACCAGGGAAGGCGCGCCGCATGATCAGCATCGACGCGCTCACCGTGCGGTTCGGCGGCATCCGCGCCTTGGACGCACTCGATGCCGAGCTCGCGGCGCCGATCTGCGGCCTGATCGGCCCGAATGGCGCGGGCAAGACCACACTCGTCAATGTGCTCTCCGGCTTTGTGCGGCCTTACGCCGGCGGCATTGCGCTCAACGGCATCGCGCTTTCGGGCCTGTCGCCGCGCCGGCGCGTGGCCTTGGGGTTGCGCCGCACGTTTCAGCAGGAACTCGTGGTCGACGAACTGACCGCAGCCGACAATGTGCGGGCGATCGCCGATCATGTCTCGGCCAATCGTCAGAGCGGACGCCGCGAGGTTGCGGTGGCGGTCGACTTCGTCGGCCTCGGCGCGCGGCGGAACGTCCTGGGCCGCCAGCTCAATCTGTACGAGCGCCGCATGGTCGAGATCGCCAAGACGCTGATCGGGCGGCCCAAACTCATTCTGATGGACGAGCCGGGTGCCGGCCTCAACGAGCCCGAGACCGACCGCCTGCGCCGCCTGCTCGCGGCGATACCGGAGGCGTTCGACACCCAGCTCGTGCTGATCGACCATGATGCCGACCTGATCGCGTCGGTCTGCGTCGACACGCTGGTTCTGGATTTCGGCAAGCGTCTCGCCATCGGGCCCACCCGCGCGGTGCTCGACGACCCGGTCGTGCGCCGCGCCTATCTCGGGCGCGAGTGATGGTGGAGCTCGTCGTGCGCGATCTCGCGGTCGTCCGCGGCGGCCGGCCGGTTCTGCGCGGCGTCTCGCTCCATGTCTCGCCCGGCGAAATCACGGCGCTGCTCGGCGCAAACGGCGCCGGCAAATCGACCACGGTGCTCGCCATGGCGGGCATTCTTCCGGCGAGCGGCGGCAGCGTGTCATGCGACGGCGTGGAGCTTCTGAGGCAGTCGCCGGACGCCGTGCGGCGCCAGGGGGTGGCATTGGTGCTCGAAGGCCATCCGGTGCTGACCGGTCTCACGGTGCGCGACAATCTCGCCGCCGCGGGGCTGATGTTGAGCCGCCGCGAGGCCGAGCGCGAGATCGCAGCGGCGCTCGAGATCTTCCCGGAATTGCGCGAGCGGCTCGCGGTCGCCGCGCAAAATCTGTCCGGTGGGCAGAAGCAGATGGTGGTGATTGCGCAGGGCATGATCTCGCGCCCGCGCTATCTCCTCATCGACGAACTGTCGTTCGGCCTCGCGCCGGCGATCGTCGCCCGGCTCGGGGCGACCGTAGCGGCCATTGCCGCGCGCGGCGTCGGCATTCTGTTGATCGAGCAATTCACCACGCTCGCCTTGGGGCTCGCCAAGCGCGCCTACGTCATGGAACGCGGCAGCGTCGTCTTCGCCGGCAGCTCCGAGGAGTTGCGCGCGCACCCCGAAATCCTGCACGGGGCTTATCTTGCCTCGGGCCAAGCCGAGGCGGCGGCGCACCGCTGACCCGCCGCGTCGCTGATCCTCACTTCGATGCTTGAGAGGCCAGCGGCACCTGATCGTCGATCTTGATGCCGAGCTTCTTCTCCAGCGCCTCGATGTTGGCAAGGCCGGGATCGGCGTCATTGACGCAGCCTTCGAGCTCCTTCCACTTGCCGTTGTGGACCGTCACCATGCGCGTGACATGGTTGGCGTTGTGTTCGGTCGCATCGGGCCCGCCCCAGTACCAGGGCTGACACAAAATGTCGGTCGGGTAGGGCGGCATGTTCTTCACCGCCGCGGTCACCGTGTTGCGGTTGATGTCGGCGGGGTTCTTGATCGTCAGCATCGCGCGCACCGCGATGCGGGCCGCGATGTAGCCGGCCTGGGAGAAGCTGTCGCGCAGCGCGTTGCCGCCATAGGCATCCATCACCGCGATCCAGTTCCGGTTGTCCTTGCCGGCCTCGCCGAGCGGCGCCAGCTCCGCATTCACATAGATGCGGTCGTTCCAGTATTTGTCGTCGATCGCCGCTGGGAAACGCGTCGTGAACAGCGAGGTGGGCGCTGTCCACTTCATTTTGGCGGCGCCGTCCTGCTGCTCGGCGGCGGCGAGGATTTGCACGCCGATGTTATCGGTCGCGTAAAACATGACGGCATCTGCGCCGGTCGCGAGAATCTGCAATACCAGCGAACTGTAGTCAGGCGACACCGGATCGGAATAGATGCTGGTGACCTTGACCCCGTATTTCTTACCCCATTCCTCGATGCCGCCACAACTGTAGTCGGAGCCCGGCACCCTCGGGATCGTGCAGACCAGGCTCTTGATGCCGAGCCTGCGGCGCGCATAGTCGGCGCCGCCGATGCCGCTCTGGCGCGGGCCGGCATTGATCTCGGCGATGTTCCTCGACTGGTAACATTGCGGCGGGATGCCTTCGCCGATCTCGACGATGTTCTCTTTGACGTAGTATTGCGAGTTGGCGATGCATTCGATGATGCTGGTGCTGCCGACCATGATGTAGACCCCTTGGTCGCCGACCAGCTTCTTCGCCGCCTGAGTGGCGATGTCGAGGCGCGCCTGATCGTCCTCGTCGTAATAGGTGATGGGTCGTCCGTGGACTCCGCCGTTCGCGTTCACGCAGTCAAAATAGGCTTTGACGGCCTGGTCGACCTCCTTGAAGGTGGCGATGCCGCTCATTGTCGTGATGGCACCCACCGGGATCGGCTTGCCGATCGCCTTCTGGCCGGTGTTTTCGCCGCAATCGGGTCTGGCCCGTGCCTGCGGCGCCAGCATCAGGGCTGCGAGACACACGACCGCCAGCAGGCTGAAAACACGCCTCATCGACTTCCTCCCCCGAGCTTGCAGCCGGTCTTGAGGCCGGTTAGTTGAAATTTTTTTCATGCCCTGGCAGCGGCGTCAAGGCTCCAGGTCGGTTGCGGACTTCTATTGCGCGGCGATTTGGGCGGCGGCGGCGGTTCCGAGCAGGAAATAGGTCGAGACCGCGCCGGTGCCTTTGAGCACGACGGGTCCGCGCGGCTCGGCCCGCCAGTCGGGGCCGAGCGCGCGCGCCGTCGCCTCCGAAATGTGGATGCGCCCGGGTTCGCTCGTCGTTTCCAGGTGGGCGGCGATGTTGACCGTGTCGCCCCACATGTCATAGGCGAATTTGTGCTTGCCGATGACGCCGGCGACGAGCGGCCCGGTATGGATGCCGATGCGCAGATCGATCGGCAGCCCCTCGGCGCGCCCGAGTTCATGGACGAAATCGAGCATTTCAAAGGCCAGTTCGGCAACCGCCGCCGCGTCGTCGCCGCTGGGCTGCGTCAGCCCGGCCGCCGCCATATAGGCGTCGCCGATCGTCTTGATCTTTTCGACGCCGTGCCGCAGCGCCATGTCGTCAAACGCGCCGACGATGCGGTTGAGCAGATCGACCACCGTCTGCGGTGAGTTATGGGCTGCGAATTCGCTGAAATTGACGCCGTCGACGAACATGACCGTGACCTGCTCGTGGGCGTCGGCGATCGGATATTCGTCGCGCTTCAGGCGCTCGGCGATCGGCGCCGGCAGGATGTTGGCGAGGAGCCGCGCGGCCACCTGCTGCTCTTCGATGACGCGCCGCTCGGCGCGGTCGAGCGTCTTGCGGTAGACCCAAACCAGCGCCGCCAGCACGATTGCCGCGCCGGCAAAGTTGACCAGCCGCCAATCGGCCAGCACGTCCGGCGGCAACACGTCCCGCTGCGGGAACACTTGGCTCGCCATCTCTGCCGCCACGACGATGGCGACGCTCGCCCCGTAGACCAGCCACCGCACCCGGCCGTCGTGCGGTCCCATCAGCAATAGCGGGACTGCGATGACCAGCATGCCCCAGGCTTCGAGGCCGGCTGTGGTGCCGAGTTCAAACAAACCCAGCGCGACGAGCAGCGCCCCGCTCAGATTGTGCAGCAGGTAGACAACGCTGCGGCGGTTGCCGGCGAGAAGCAGCAGCAGGTACCGCAACAGGCCGACGCCGATCAGCGCAGCGCCGAGGAGTTCGGCCCAGTTCTTGGCAATCAGCGTGATGCCGATGCCGATCGTGATTATTCCGATCAGCAGCGAGACCACGCGGCTGGCGAGCAACGCCCGCGCCCGGCTCGCCAGCGGGTCGGCGGCGCTGCCCGAGAGATCGATGCCAAGCAGCGACGACCCGCAAGAGGCAGTTTCGTCTGTCGGTTTCCACGTCATGACGGGTGCGCCCGATCGGTTGCGGCTCAAATCACGCCATCGTCCTTGAGGCCCCGCACGTCCTCGTCGCCGAGGCCGAGCCACGCGCCGAACACCTCGCTCGTGTGCTGGCCGAGGAGCGGCGCCGGGGCGATCTTCGGCGGCTTGCCGTCAAAGCGCACCGGGAAGGTCGGCATGCGCAACTCGCCGCTCGGGTGATGCTGCGTCTGGATGATGCCGCGGCTCTCGAAGCTCGGCTCGGCCAGCAGGTCGCCGGTGTCGAACACCGCGCCCGCCGGGATGCCGGCGTCGCCGAGGATCTTCATCGCCTCGTGCTTGGTGTGCGCCAGCGTCCACGCCGTCACCATCGCGTTGACCTCGTCGGCATGGGTCGCGCGCTTGTTGCGGTCGACATAGTCCGGGTCGTCGGCCAGTTCCGGCCGCCCCATGACGCGGACCATGCGGCGCCAGTGCTCGGGGTTGTTGTGGCTGTTGAAGACGTAAATCCAGTCGTTCGGCCCACCCGGCCGGCACGGGAAGATGTCCGACGGCGGCACCGGCGGGCCGAACCCGGCGCCGCCGCGCACGACCGGTTTGCCGGTGCGCGCATAATTGACAAAGGCGCCGCGCGTGTAATTGAGCTGCGCGTCCTGCATCGCGACCTGCAGTCGCCTTCCCTGGCCGGTCGTCACGCGCTGAAAGAGCGCCGCGAGGATCGAGATCGCCATCAGCATGCCGGTGCCGGTGTCGCCCAAGGTCGGTCCGGGCCGCACCGGGCGGCGCCCGGCCTCGCCGGTGATCGCCATGTTGCCGCCGGCGGCCTGCGCGATCATGTCGAAGGCAAGGCTGTGCTCATACGGGCTGCCGTCGCCAAAGCCTTTGACCTGGGCATAGATCAGCCGC
>DATJUL010000336.1:0-29006 GCA_035502295.1 Allostellaceae bacterium
TCGCCCGCAGCTCGGTGTCGGTCATTTCCAGACTTGTCCCGTGCCGCAGTATCGTGCGCAAGCCGAAAATCGCAAAAATCACCGCGAACCCGCCGACCACGATCGTGCCCGCCTCGCCGAGCGGGGTCGTCGCGAAAATCGCCGCGGCGGGCACCAAGCCGGCGGCCGCGCGCAGATAATCGCCGACCATCGCCGCAGTCGGGTAGCGGTGCCGCGTCGCCCCGGCCGCCGTCTCCGGCGGCGCTGCGAGGGCCCGAAAGGGTTGGTCCATCACCGACATTTTACAGCAGATCGGTCACCGCCGCCCAGCGCAGCGCGCGGTGCGACCGGCTGAGTGCGATCAGCCGCGCCACAAAGGCTGCCGTCGCGCGGTCCATGATCAGGTGATGCGTCAAAATCCCGACCGGTCCCTGTTCGCTCCCGTCGCGCCGTCGCCGTCGCAGCAGGCCGGCGAGCCCGGCAAGCGCCGCGTCCTCGCCGATAAAGCCGCCTCCCTCGTGCCAGGCGACGAGATCGAGGTGCACATCGATCGCCGCCAGGCCCGGCGGCAGGGCCGCGCGATGCGGCGCGGCCATGCCCGACAGAGCGGCAATGCCACAGTGCGGCAAGATAGTTAAGAAATCATCGCCGAGGCGGTTCCACGGCGGCACAAAGGCCGGCACGGCACGCAGCCCGAACAGCGCCACGAGCCGCGCCCGCCCGGCGGCGATCTCGGCTGCGACGGCAGCGTGCGCGCGGCCCGGCGGATATTCGCTCTTCTTACCGCCGGCGGCGCGGTTGACGTGCTGCCAGCCGTGCTGCAGCACCGCGATCTGCGGCCGCTCGTCCAGCGCCTCGGCCAGATCCGGGCGGGCGAACGCCGGGATCGCGGCCAGCGCCAGCGGCGCCGCATCCGCGAGACGCAGCAGGTTGCGCAACTGCGGGGTCGCCGCGACCGCGTCATCGTCGCGCCACCACAGCGCCGCCGTGCGGCCGGCGTCGCCCCATCGATCGAGTTCAGCGGCCAGACCGGACCATCCGGCGGAGGAACGACCGCTCATCGCGCGCCGGAGCGCCGCTGCGCCGCCAGGACCCGCGCGGCACCGCCGGCCCCCGCCGCGCTCAGCGCCGCGACCAGCGCGGCGGTGCGCCGGCCGCCGCCGAAGTCGAGCGCGATGCGGCCGGGCGGGCGCGCCACCGCGCGATCGATCGCCGCCGCCAGCGTCGCCGGCGACAGCGCGTCTTCGCTTAGGGTCTCGACGATGCCGCGCGCCGCCAACGCCGCGATGCGCAGCGCCTGCTCGGTCTCGTCGCCGCCGGCAAACGGCACGACGACCGCCGGCGCGCCGGCGGCCAGGATGTCGAGCGTCGTGTTGTAGCCGCCCTGGCTGATTGACAGAAGGCAACGCTGCAGCATCTGCGGAAAATCGCGGCGATAGCGTTCGAGCACGACGCGCTCGGGCAGATCGGCCGCGAAGGCGGCGAATTCGGGATCGGGCAGATTGGGGCCGGCGAGAATGCGCCACTGGCGATCGGCGAGACAGCCCGCCCGGCACGCCGCCAGCGCGGCCCGCAAGAGCGGCCCGCCGACAGCGCCGCCGCCGGCCGACACCAGGACTTCATCCGCCCCGTCGCTGCCGCCGCCGGCGACCATCGCTTCGCCGCTGCCGCCGACATAGCCGGTATAAATCACCTTGTCGGCGATCTCGGCGACCTCCGGAAAGCTTGCATCGAGCGGGATGAAGGCCGGATCGCCGTGCACCAGCACGGCGTCGATGCCGCCCCGGACGCGCGCGACGATATCGCGCCGGCGCTGCGGCTTGTCGCCGACGACGACGATGTCGCGCACCGAGGCGATCAGCGGCGCCTCTTGGTGCAGCGCGCGCGCCGCCGCGATCAGCGCGTCGATTTCCGGCCAGAATTTGCTGCGTCCGAACGGGTAGGTCTCGAACAGGATCGCGTCCGGTCGTGCCGCCGCCAGCGCCGCGAGCAACCCGGCGTGGCGGGCCCGCCACAGCGCATCGCTGACCGGCCGGCCGGAATCGTCGACCAGCCGCTTGAAGCTCGCGTCGGGCGAGCGCAGCGGCGGCAATTGCACGATCCGCGCGGCGCCCGCCTCGTCCATGTCGGCAAGCGCCTCGCCGCCCGACACCAGCGTTACCGCCATGCCGCGCTCTGCCAGAAACGGGATGATCCGCAAGACTCGCCGCAGATGCCCGATCCCCAACAGGTGCTGGACATAGAACAGGACGGAACCGTTCATGCGGCCGGCACCCGAACGAGCGGCGCCAGCGCCGCCGCCAGCCGCCGCGCGGCGATCGGCAGGTCATGCTCGGCGAGGGCCTTGCGGCGGGCCGCCGGACCCATTGCCGCGCGCCGCCCGCCGTCGAGGACCAGCGTGCGCACTGCGGCGGCAAAGGCGGCGATGTCGCCGGGCGGGGCCAAGAGGCCGGTTTCGCCGTCGGCGACGATGCCGGCAACGCCGCCGCTCGTGCCGGCGACAACCGGCAGCCCGCTGGCCTGCGCTTCGAGCAATGCCATGCCGAGCGCCTCATTGATCGCCGGCCACACGAACAGATCGGCCGCCGCGAGTGCCTTCGCGACCGCCTGGTCGTCGAGCGCGCCGCGCCAGCGCACGCGGGTGCCGAGCGGCGCCAGCGCCGCCGCAACCTCGCTGCGGGCCGCGCCATCGCCGATGACATCGAGCGACCACGGCAGCTCGATGAGCCGCGTCAGCGCCGCGCCGAGCAGCCGATAGGAGGCGAGCTTGTCGCCCGGCCGCATCATCGCGACCGTTATCAGCCGCGTTGCCGGGGTCGCCAAGCGCGCCGGCGCCTCATAGGCGGCAGCTTCGAGAAACGGCGGCAACGCGATCCAGCGGGCCGGCGCGCGCAGCAGCGGCACCACGCAAGCGCGGTCGACGGGATTGAGGCCAAAAACGGCATCGGCGCGGCCGAGCGCCCGCATGACCTCGCGATGTCCGCGGTCCCACACGCCGCCCGCCCGTTTCGCCGCGCATGAGGCTTCGGCGACGACATAGGGGATGCCGAGCGCCGCGCTGACCGCCGGCCCGAGCCAGTCGGGCGCCTTGTAGTAGAGGTGATAGGTGAACCACAGCTCCGGCGTCGCGTCGGCCGCCCGCCGCCAGCGCGCGATGAGGGCGCCGGCGTCACGCTCGCCCGCTGCCGCCAGCCGCGCCTGGAGCGGCGGATCGCCGGCGCCGTCGTAGCTGCGCAGCCGCGACGCGACAAACGGCTGGTGGCCGGCGGCGCGCAACGCATCGAGGAACAGCCGCGCGAGACGACGATCGCCCGATGGTATGGGATCGTCGGGCGGCTTCAGCGGCGCATAAAATGCGATGCGCATCGGGCGCTACTCGGCGGCTTGCGCCGGCGCTTCGGCGGGCAGGCCGAACATTGCCGCGAGCCGGACGATGCCGCGCCGCGTGTCGAACTCGTGCGCGACTCGCGCCATGCCGGCGGCGCCGAGCCGGCGGCGCCGCGCCGGATCGGCGATCAGGGCGGCCAGCGCCGCCGCCAGCACCGGCGGCTCGCCCGGCGGGACGAGCAGGCCGCTCTTGCCGTCAAGGATCAGTTCGGCGATGCCCGGCAGCCGGGTCGCGACGCAGGCCAGTCCCTGGCTCTGCGCCTCCAGCAGCACATTGGGCAAACCGTCGCGGTCGCCGTCGCGGCCGATCTTCGCCGCCAGCACGAACAGATCGGCGGCGCGACAGGCGGCCAGCACGTCCGGTTGCGGCCTGGCGCCCCGCCATTCGATGCGGGCATCGATCCCGAGCCGCCGCGCCTGGCGCTGCAGCCGGCGAGCCAGCGCGCCGCCGCCGATATGCACAAAGCGCCATGCGAGGCCCGGCGGCAGCAGCGCCAGCGCTGCCAACAGGTCGTCAAAGCCCTTCTTCGGGACCGCGCGGCCGACCGACAAGAGCACGACCGGATGCGCCGGATCGCTGCCGTCGCGATCCGCCACGCGATGGGGGGACGGCGGTGGGAAGCGGTCGAGATCGATGCCGTGATAACACAGCGCCACTGTGTCGGGTGTCGGCGCCAGCGCGGCGAGATGGCGCCTCCCCTCGGCGGTGCACGTCACGGCCCATTCGGCGGCGGCGAGCTTTTCGCGCTTTTCCCACGCGGGGATCGTCCAGATGTCCTTGGCGTGCGCCGACACCGACCACGGCAGGTCGCGCAGCAGGCCCGCATAGCGCGCCACCGACGCGGGCGTGTGCAGGAAATGCGCATGCAGCCGGCCGACCTCCGGCGGCAGCCCGGCCGCCAGCACCAGCGCCTGGCCGAAACGGCGGATGCGGTTCGGTGTCGGATCGCGGGCGAGATCGCGCAGCCAAACCCGCCGCGCCGCCGCATAGCCGGGAAGTCGGCGGGCGCGGCGCCACGATGCCCATACGCGGCGCGGCTCGTCCTTCAGATATTCCGGCAGGTAGAGCACCGACGCCGCGATCTGATCGTGCACCGGATGGCGGTGGCGATCGGTCGGGTGGCGCAGGGAGACGATCGCGATGTCGAGCCCCTGCCGCTCGAGCGCCAGAAGCTCCTGCGCGATGAAGGTTTCCGACAGACGCGGATAGCCCTTCAGCACAAAGGCGACACGGCTTCGCGGCGGCGGCGAAGGCGGCATCATGCGTTGCGGCGCGCGCGGGCGCCCCAGCGCGTCTGCCGCCCGCCGCCAAGCCATTTCTGCGCGAGCTGCTTGACGCTCGCCGTGCCGTCCAAGAGGCCCGGGATCACGACGCTCGACGGGCGCGGCTGCCGCGCCAGTTGCCGCAATGCCGCCGCCATCGTGTACGGGTCGCCGCCCTCGTGGTCCGACACCATCGAGACGAGCCTCAACTCGGCGGCGCGGCAGGCGCGGATGTGCTGCTCGCGGCGCGGCGTCGTGCGCGGCACCAGGAGGGCTGGCTTGTCGAACGACAGAATCTCGCAAAACGTGTTGTAGCCGCCCATCGCGACGACGCCGGCGGCGCGCGCCATCAGGCTTTCGAGCTGCGTGTCAAACGTGATCGTGTGCACGTTGGCGAGGCACGCGGCGCGCGCGGCAAAGACGGCCTGATGGTCGGGCAGCATGAACGGGCCGAACACGAACAGCGCCGGCGGCAGCCCTTCGGGCGCGCGCTCGTAGGCGGCGAGCACCCAGTCGCACAAATCGTCGCCGTCGCCGCCGCCGCCCGTCGTCACCAGCAGAAACCCGCCCTCGGGCAGATCGGCGTGCCGTCCGTCCGCCGCGGGTGCGCTCGGCGTCTGGCGTCGCAGATAGCCGGTATAGACCATGCGATGCCGCACGCTCGCCGGCAGGTCGATCCCGGCCAAGGGATCGCAGATCTGCGGCAGGCCATAAACCCAGATCTCGTCGTAATAGGCGCTCAGCGCCGGGATCGCCTGCTTGCGTTCCCATTCGCTTTCGAGCGCCGAGGGATCGTCCATCACGTCGCGCAGGCCGAGGATCAGCGGCGTGCCGCGCGACCGCAAGAGGTCGAGGGTCGGCCGCACCTCGCCGCGCAGCCCGAGCGGCTCCTTGTCGACGATCAGCATGTCGGGGTCGAAGATGTCGGCGGTGTGGCGAATGATCGAGGAGCGCATCGCCAGCGTCTCCTCAATGTCGATATGCAGGTTCAATGAGACGTATTCACCATTCCGTAACTTGATTACGCCCGGAATCCGCACAAAATCCACCCGCGAGCGGAAATCGAAGCTGCCGATGATCGGCGATCCCGATAGGATGAGCACCGACAAGGAGGCATCGGCGTCAACCAGCGCATGGGCGATCGCCCGGCATCGCCTGAGATGGCCGAGACCGAAGCTGTCGTGGCTGTAAATCAGGACGCGCTTGTGGTCGCGGCGATCGCTCAAGGAGAGCCTCCGTTCCTGGCGGCCAGCGGCGGCACTATGACACCGGCGGCAAAGGGTGGCGAGATGGTGTTTTACCGGAGCGGGCGCTGATGAAGGCGATGGCGGCGGTGGCCGCCGCGGTCGAGGCGGTGCCGCGATCCCGCCTGCTGCCGCGAATCGGCCACCGCCATGCGTCCGCCGCAAGCGTGCCCGCGGCGCCGGCGGCAGCGCCGCCGCCGCTCGACGAACTGGAACCCAGCGTCTATCGCTTCATCCTCAGGCACAGCTGGCGCCAGCAGATCTACCTGCTGGTGGTTACGCTCGCTTCGTTTCCGTTTCTTTACATCGCGCTGAGCCTGCCGAAGACCATCATCAACCAGGCGATCCGCGAAAGCGCCCATTTCCCGCAGAAGATCCACGGCATCACGTTCGAGCGCATCCCCTATCTGCTGGCGCTGTGCGGGCTATTTCTGCTGCTCGTCATCATCAACGGCAGCTTCAAGCAGCACATCAACACGTACAAGGGCCGGCTCGGCGAGCGCATGCTGCGGCGCTTTCGCTATCAGCTGTTCCAGCGCCTGTTGCGCTTTCCGCTCGCCTATTTCAGCAAGGCCTCATCGGCCCAGATCATCCCGATGATCACGGCCGAGTGCGAGTCCTTGGGCGGCTTTATCGGCGATGCGATCGCGCTGCCGGCATTCCAAGGCGGCACGTTCCTGACGATCATCTTCTTCATGTTCATGCAGGACCCGGTGCTCGGCGCCGCCGCGGTGGCCGGCATCCCGGTGCAGGGCTATGTGATCCCGAAACTGCAGCGCAAGGTCAACCAGCTCAACCGCACCCGCGTGCGCACGATCCGCCAGGTCGCCGACCGGGTCAACGAAGCCTCTGCCGGCATGGTCGAAATCCATGCCAACGACCTCGTCAAGCTGCATCTGACGGATTTCGCGCATCTTCTCGGCAGCATCTACAATATTCGCTTTGAGATTTATCAGCGCAAATTCTTCACCAAGCGCCTCAACAATTTTATCAATCAACTGGTGCCGTTCTTTTTCTATTCGATCGGCGGATATCTGGTGATCCGCGGTCATCTCTCGTTCGGCGCGCTGGTGGCCGTGCTCGCCGCCTACAAGGACATGGCGTCGCCGTGGAAGGAGCTGCTCGACTTTTATCAGAACAAGGAAAATTCGCGGATCATCTACGATCAGATTGTCGAGCAGTTTGAGCCGGCCGGTCTCGCCGACGTCCAATTGCTGCTCGAGGAGCCGGCCGAGATTCCGCATTTCGACGGCGAGATCGTCGCGACCAGTGTCTCATTGGCGGAAGACGATCGCAGCCGCGTGCTCGACGCCGTCTCGTTCACGCTGCGGCTCGACGAACATGTCGCGATCATCGGCCAGGGCGGCAGCGGCAAGAGCGAATTGGCGCAGGTGTTGGCGCGGCTTATCCGGCCGACCGGCGGGCGGATCATGATCGGCGGCCGCAACCTCGCCGAGCTGCCGCTCGCGGTGGTCGGCCGGCGCATCGGCTATGTCAGCGCGACGCCCTATCTGTTCGCCGGGACATTGCGCGAGAACCTGCTGCTGGCGCTGCGCCAGCACCCGATTCGGCCGGCCGAATACGACGACGGCGCAGCGCGGCGGCGCGCCCGCGAGCTCGAGGAGTCGCGCCGCGCCGGCAACATCGACCTCGACCTGCACGCCGACTGGATCGATTACGCGGAGGCCGGCGTCGCCGATCGGGACGGGCTGGCGGCGCGCATCGCCGCGATCCTCGACGAGGTCGATCTGGCAGCCGACGTTTACGATTTCGGGCTGCGCGGGCGCATCGACCCGGCGGCAAACCCGGAACTGGCCGAGCGGCTGCTCGAGGCGCGGCGGGCGCTCGCCCGCCGGCTGGCCGACGAAGGCATCACGAAACTGGTCGAGACCTACGATCCGGCGCGCTACAACAACAACGCCAGCGTCGCGGAAAACCTGCTGTTCGGTACGCCGATCGGCCCGGTCTTCGAGTTTGACGCGCTGGCCGACAACGCCTATGTGCTGCAGGTGCTCAATGAGGTCGGACTCACCGACGATCTGATCGAGGCCGGCCGGCAGGTCGCCGCAACGATGACCGAAATGTTTGCCGACCTGCCGGCCGGGCACCCGTTCTTCGAGCAGGTCAGCTTTATCAGCGCCGACGATCTGCCGGGGTTCGCGACGATCCTCGCGACGGTCGAGAGCGGCGGCCTCAAGGCGCTGGACGCCGAGGAGCGGCGCAAGCTGCTGTCACTGCCGTTCAGCTTGATCGTCGCGCGCCATCGTCTCGGCGTCATCGACGAGCCTATGCAGCAGCGCATCCTTGCGGCGCGCGAGGCGTTCCGCCGCGGCCTGCCGGCGGAGGGGCGCGGGCAGATCGCCTTTTTCGACCCCGAGCACTACAATGCGGCCGCCTCGGTGCAGGATAACGTGCTGTTCGGCAAGGTCGCCTATGGCGAGGCCGAGGCGCCCGAGCGGGTGCCGGCGGTGCTGGCCGAGGTGCTCGACGCGCTGCGCTTGCGGCCGGCGATCGTCGATGCCGGTCTCGACTATCAGGTCGGCAGCGGCGGCTCGCGGCTGTCGCTGGCGCAGCGCCAGCGGGCCGCGCTGGCGCGGGCGCTCTTGAAGCGCCCCGACGTATTGATCCTCAACGAGGCCACCGGCGCTCTCGACGCCCAGGCGCAGGCCAAGGTCGGCGCCGGCGTGCGGCAGGAGATGGCCGGCCGCAGCCTGGTCTGGGTCTTGCACCGCGCCGGCTTGGCGCGCGATTTCGACCGGGTGCTGGTCATGAGCGGCGGCAAGGTGCAGGAGCAGGGACAGTTTGCCGAACTCGACCGCAAGGATTCGCTGGCCGGCCTGTTGATGGCGGCCGAATGACAGAGCGCGACAGCGCCCGATCGGAGAGCGGGAGGAAACCATGAGCCTGTTGCAGGAATCCGAACTGCTTCGCCAGGTGCCGTTCTTTGCCGAGATCGAACCGGCCAAGCTGAAACTGCTGGCGTTCATGAGCGAACGGGTCGGTTACGACGCCGGCAAGGTGCTGTGCCGCCAGGGCGACCCGGCCGACGCCGCCTATCTGATCATCGAAGGCGAGGCCGACATCGTCGTCGATACGCCGAGCGGCCCGATCACGATCGCGACGCTCGGCGCCAACGACATCGTCGGCGAGATGGCGATCCTCGGCGATGTGCCGCGCACCGCGACGGTGCGGGCGAAAACCCGCCTCGTCGCGCTGCGCATCGCCAAGGATCCGTTCATGCGCATGGTGCGCGAATTCCCGGCGATGGCGATCTCGATCATGCGCGAATTGGCGCATCGGCTCGAATTGACCAACAACCAGCTGCGCAACGCGATCTCGGAAGTGCAGCGGCTGCGCGCATGAGCCGACTCGACAGCTTCATCCGCCGTCTCGACGCGCAGCGCGCCTGCCTCGACCATGCGGCCGAACTGATCCGCGGCTGCGACGGCAGCATCCTCGAACTCGGCCTCGGCAACGGCCGCACCTACGATCACCTGCGCGAACGGTTCCCGGACCGCGACATCTATGTCTGCGAACGGCGGGTTGCCGCCCACCCCGATTGCGTGCCGCCGCCGGAGCGGCTGATCCTCGGCGACATGCGCGAGACGCTGCCGGCGCTGCACGCCCGGCTCGGCGGCCGGGTCGCGCTCGCCCATTTCGATGCCGGCAGCGGCGAGGTTGCCGCCAACCGGGTGCTGGCAGCCGAGCTGACGCCGCACATTCTGCGCCTGTTGCAGGCGGGCGCGGTGCTGGTCAGCGACCCCCCGATCGCCGCCGCCGAACTCGCCGAGCTGCCGCTGCCGGAAGGCGTCCCGCCCGGCCGCTACCATCTCTACCGCCGGATCTGACGAACGATGCCTCAGTCGCCGATGTCGAGGACGACCGGCACATGGTCGGAGGCCTTGTCCCAGCCGCGGCTGTCGCGCAGGACGCGCGCCGCCGCGAGCCGGCCGACCAGCGGCGGCGTGACCCAGATGTGGTCGAGGCGGCGGCCGCGGTCGCTCGCCGCCCAGTCGCGGTTGCGATAGCTCCACCACGTATAGAGCCGCTCTTCGGGCGGCACGAAATGGCGCACGGCGTCGACAAACCCGCCGGCCTCTTGCAATGCGGCGAGCTGCGCCACTTCAACCGGGGTGTGGCTGACCACGCTCAGGAGCTGCTTGTGCGACCACACATCGGTTTCGAGCGGCGCGATATTGAAATCCCCCACCGCGATCGCCGCGCGGGCGCCGCGCTCGGCCGCAAACCACGCCGTCACCTCATCGAGGAATTGCAGCTTGTGGGCGAACTTGGGATTTTCCACGGGGTCGGGCACGTCGCCGCCGGCCGGTACATAGATGTTGTGCAGTTCGATGCCGCCCGGCAGCTCGACGATCGCATGCCGGCAATCGCTGCGGTCGCACCAGGCGCGTGTCGCGGTGCGCGTGAAGGGGAGGCGCGACAGCACGGCGACGCCGTTATAACCCTTCATGCCGTGCACCAGCATGTCGCGGTAGCCCTGCGCCGCAAACGCGTCGCGCGGGAACAGGTCGTCGGGGGTTTTGGTCTCCTGCAGGCACAGGACGTCGGGGCCTTCCTCGGCGATCAGCCGCCGTACGAGCGCCTCGCGCAACCGCACCGAATTGATGTTCCAGGTGATGACGCGCACCGCTTCACCTGCCCCTTCTCGAGCTGAACCCGCTGTCCCGGTCTGGCCGGAATCGCGAGCTTAGAGGCGCCTGTCGGGAAAGAAAATGGCGCCCGGTCGGGGGGGAGACCGGGCGCCTCTTTGTCAGAAGCGCTTGGGGGAAATCCGACGCCCGCAGGGGAAACGGGAGCCGATTACAGAGGGTCTTTGCACCCTCTCCGCTTCTGGACCTATAAGATGGGTGCAGTCGCGCGCGCCTGTAGTTGCGCCGGATGCATGCGGCATCGGCGAAAAACGCATGCAGGAAAGCGGAACTTTCGTCGCGCTCCGCCGTCAGGCAGCGCGGCGGCCTGCGGCATCCCCTGCAATTGTTGCATGGCAGGCTTGCGCAAACGCCGCGAACAGAGCACGCGAGAACGGGTTTTCCAGCGGCTTGTATTCCGGGTGCCACTGCACGCCGACGACGAATCGCGCACCCGGCAGGCTGACCGCCTCGATCTGTCCGTCGGGCGCCGCCGCCTCGACAAAAAGATCGGGAGCGGGCCGGTCGATGCCCTGGCCGTGCAGCGAATTGACCATGATTTCGCCGGCGCCGCCGGCCAGGTCGATGAGCCGGCCGCCGGGCGACAGGCGCACCGGGTGCGCCGGGCCGTAACGCTCGTCAATCGTCAGCCTGCGCATGGTGGCGAGACCGCGTCGGCGATGATTGAACCGCTCGGGCATGTCGAAGATGCGCTGATGCAGGGTCCCGCCGAGCGCGACGTTGAGCTCCTGGATGCCGAGGCAGATCGCCAGAACCGGCAGATCGCGACGCACCGCCTCGCGGATCAGCGGCAACGTCGTCGCGTCGCGGTCGGGGTCGTGCAGCGTGCCTTCCATGCTCGGCGCGCCGCCATACTGGTGCGGCTCGACATTCGAGGGGCTGCCGGTCAGCAACAGGCCGTCGAGCCGATCGAGCACGGCGCTGGCGTCGACCTGCGGCCCGATTGCCGGGATCAGCACCGGGAGGGAGCCGGCCGCGGCGATGACGGAATCGGTGTAGCGGCCGGCGACGGTGTGAAACGGGCGCTCCCAGATCTCGCGTACGCAGCAGGGAATGCCAATGAACGGCAGGTTGCGACCGGACATCATGCGCGCTCTTGTTGTCTCGCTCAGCGGTTCGATCCGGCAAAGAGACTTTGATATTGGAACAGCCGCGGATCGAGCGCCATCCCAAATCTGAGGTCGGACAGGCTGACTGTCGTCGTCTTGCCCTCCTGATCGACCACGATCCATTGCCGCAGGGTCAGTGGATTTTCGGTGAAGACGAGGGTCAGGGAGCCGGAATCGGGCTGGGCGGTCTCGATCACGGTGACGCGCACGACATTGCCGACCTCCTGGAATTGCGCGACCGCGACATCGCCACCGAAGCTGATCGGATTGCGCAGGAAGAACCACGCCGGCGTCTGCCGCAAATCGTATTTCGAGACCTGATCCAACTGTTTGTCGAAATAATAGACGCTCGTCGCATCGGCCAACAGATCGATCGGATCGGGAGGGTTATACGCAAAACGCATGCGGCCGGGTCGCGACACCCACAGCCGCCCGGTGCTGACAGCACCGTTGCCGGCGATCTGCTGGAAGTTTGCGGTCATCGTGCCGATGTCGTTCAGGTAGGCGGCGATGCGTTGCAACAGGAGCGTGTCGTGCGCCGTCAACGGCGCCGGCACCGGTGCCGCCGACGCAATCGCCGTGCCAATGAGGAAGACGAGCGCTGCACTCGTTGCAGCACACCGTTGCAGCAGATGTTTCACGCTTCGACGGTCTCCGAGCCTTGGCGCGACAACGCAGCCGCGCTCGCACATGGTCGCGCTGCGCGATCGATCAATGCGGCCGAACGCCCGCCGAGGGACGCGCCGAACGGCGGCCGGCTCAGAGATTGAGGACCATGCCTTCGCGGGCGACGAGCGTGCCGGGTCGCACGCGGTCGGCCTCGGTCGCGACCCGGTCCATGAAGTCGTCGTCGTGGTCGGGGTCGTGATGGAAGATGACGAGCGTCTTGACCTGCGCGGCATTGGCCAGCCGCACGCCCTCCTGCCAGGTCGAATGTCCCCAGTTCTTGTGAGCCGGATATTCGTCGTCGGTGTAGGTCGAGTCGTAGATCATCGCGTCGGCATGGTCGACGAGCCGCAGCACATCGTCGTTGAGGCGTCCCGGCTCGTGCTCGGTGTCGGTGATATAGGCGACCGCCTTGCCGTCGTGCTCCAGTCGATAGCCGGTCGCCCGGTTGGGGTGGTTGAGCAGCCCGGTGCGCAGCGCGATGCCGGGCGGCGTGACGAGTGAATCGCCGGCGATGAAGTCGTTGAATTCGAGCTTTGCCGCGAAAATGTCCATCGGGATCGGAAACAGCGGCGGCGACATCATCTTGCCGAGCACCGCCGCGATCCCGGTATCCGGCTTCAGGTGGCCGGCCCACACGCGGATGCGGTTGCGCGCGTCATAACACGGCGCAAAAAACGGTAGGCCGTGGCAGTGGTCGAGATGCGTGTGGGTATAGAACAGGTCGAAATCCCGCGGGTGGCCGCCTCTCAGCAATTCATTGCCCAGCAGGCGCAGACCCGAGCCGCCGTCGAAGATGAACAATTGCCCGCCGCACCGCACCTCGACGCACGAGGTGTTGCCGCCGTAGCGCGCGGTGCCCGAACCGGGGCAGGCGATGCTGCCGCGCACGCCCCAGAACCGCACCATAAAATCGCCGTCTGCCAAGGCCCGCTCCCGCGCGCTCCCCGAGTGCTGTCATATGATAAAATGGCAAGCAAAAACAATCTGTAAAAGATTGCCCTGCCTGCCCTTCAAGAAGATTTGTGGAAACCCGGCGTTAACCGCTTGGGCGATAAGCTGCGCGCCCAGCTCAGCCAATGGGAGAGCGCCCCATGATGTCCGAGCTCGAATATGCCGGGGCCGTCGCCGAATTCATGCGCAAAAAGGGTGTAACGCGCTGCCCGACCGCCTTTGTCGTGCCGACCCATGCCAGCGTCGGCGAGGCCGACCGCGCCGCATTGAGGAACCACGAGGCCGCGCGCGAGGCCGTGCGCCAGGAGAAGCTGCGCAGCTATCAGCAGCTGCCGGCGGTCTGCTGAGCGTTTGTTAGTAACAATTCGGCCGCCGCCTGACGAGCATGGCACTCCTCGCGCGCCGCAGCGGCGCGCGACGGTGGCACTCGCGACACTGCGGGGACTATAGTCAGGCTCAGTCCTGCAACTGGGCGCCCGGGGGCGCAGCGCGATGGACCTGTTCAAGGAGTTCGCGGTCAAGGATCATGCCGCGGCGGCGGCCCTGATCCCGGTCATCGATGTCGGTCCGGCATTTGCCGCCGGCCCCGGCGCGCTGGCGGAAACGGCAGCAATCGTCCGCGCCGCCTGCGAGCGGGTCGGGTTCTTCTACGTGCTGAACCACGGTGTGCCCGACACGCTGATCGCGCGTGCCTTTGCCGCCTCGCGCCGGTTTCACGCGCTGGCGCCCGAAGAGAAGCTGAAGCTGCGGTTGAACGAGAACAATATCGGTTATCTGCCGATCGACGCGTCGGTCCAGGGCGCCTCGACCGTGCACCGGGCGACGCGGCCGAACCGCAACGAGAGCTTCTTCATCAGCCACGACCGCGGCGCCGACCACCCCGACGTGATCGCCGGCAAGACGCTGCGCGGCCGCAACCAGTGGCCGCCGGAGGAACTCGCGCCTGGCATGCGCGGCGACATGATGGCCTATTTCCACGCATTGGGCGCGATGTGCGACCGCATGCTGCCGATATTCGCCGCGGCGCTCGCCATGCCGGCCGATTTTTTCGCGCCGTATTTCGCCGACGAGGCGCATGCGACGGCGCGCTTTCTGCACTACCCGCCGCAGGAGGCGGACGAAGACAACCTGTTCGGCCAGGCGCCGCATACCGACAACAGCTTTATGACCGCGCTCGCCCGCACCGACGTGCCGGGCCTTGCGGTGCGTTTGCCATCCGGCGAGTGGTTTGCGCCGCCGGTCATTCCCGGCACGTTCCTCATAAATCTCGGCAACATCATGCGGCGCTGGTCGAACGACCGCTTTCTCGCGACACCGCACGGCGTCCTCAACGACAGCGGCGCCGACCGCTATTCGATCGCCTATTTCCACAGCCCCAACCCCGACAGCCTCATCGCGCCGCTGCCGAGCTGCGTCGCGGCCGACAACCCGCCGCATTACCCGCCGGCGGTCTATCGCGACCTGGTGCTCGACTTCTACCGCGCCAATTACTTCCACCAGAAAGGCCACCGCTCGGACGCGGCGACGCTGGCGGGGGCGGCCGAATAGTACAGCGGCGCCGGATTGCTTCGTCGCTGCGCTCCTCGCAATGACGCTGGCCTTCGGTCGTCATTGCGAGCGCAGCGAAGCAAATCCGGCTGGAGAAAGGAGGAGCCGGCATGTTCGATCTCGACCGGTTTATCGATGATCGCCACGCCGCGGTTGCCGACGATACGAGCCTGTTTGCGCAGGCCAACGCATGACGAGCGGCCTCACCGTCTATGCGCTGACCTGCGGCTGGCTGGAGGGCGAACTCGGCCATCTGATGGAGGGCGGCGAGGGCCGCATCCGCCTGCCGATCCCGGCGTACCTGATCGAACATCCAAAGGGCACGGCGCTGTTCGACACCGGCATGCACCCCGATTGCCAGCACGACCCCGCCGGCCGCCTCGGATCGCGCCTCGCCGGCCTCTTCGCGTTCGACTACCACCCGGGCGAGGAAATCGCGGCGCGGCTCGCAGCACTGGGACGCGACCCGGCAAGCATCGATCTTCTCATCAACTCGCATTTCCATTTCGACCATTGCGGCGGCAACGCGCAAATCCCGAACGCGACTATGCTGGTGCAGCGCCGCGAATGGGATTGCGGCATGGACCCGGAGCGGGCCGCCCGCAGCGGCTTCGACCCGCGCGACTTCGACCTCGGCCACAAACTGCGCCTCGTCGATGGCGAACACGACGTATTCGGCGACGGTTCGGTCGTGTGCCTGCCGACTCACGGCCACACGCCCGGCCACCAGTCGCTGAAATTGCGGCTCGCCGCCGGCGATGTCGTGCTCGCCGCCGACAGCTGCTATTTCTGCCAAACCTTGCGCGAGCGCCGCCTGCCGCGCTTTGCCTTCGACAAGGACATGATGCGTAATTCGCTCGACCGCCTCGCCGCGCTGGAGGCGGCGGGTGCCCGCATCTTCTTCGGCCACGACCCGCAATTCTGGACGGCGATCCCGCACGCGCCGGCGGCGATCGCCTGATCGAAAACCCCGACGCGGCGATGGCGCCGCCGCCGCTCATCGCCTAAATTGAATGCGAGCGGGCAGCCGCCGCCGGCGGTTCGGCGCCGCAACCATTGACGATCAGGAGGATCAGCCATGGCAAACGAAAGAGGGCCGGTGCGGCCGCGCGGCCTCAACCACCTCGTCCTCAATGTGCGCGATCTCGAGGAATCGCACCGATTCTGGACGGAGGTCGTCGGCTTCACCCAGGTCGGCGAACTGCATGCCACCAAAGAGCGGCCGAACCCGCCGAAGATGCGGTTTTACAGCGGCGACCACGGCGGCGGGCAGCTGAACCACCACGATGTCGCGCTCGTCGAAAACCGCGACCTGCCGGCGCCGCCGAAGGACTGGGCGATGTTCGGCATGCCGGTCGCGGTCAACCACATCGCGATCTCGTTCCCCAGCCGCGAGGCGTGGCTGCAGCAGCTCGCCTACCTGCAGGAGAAAGGCGTCATGTTCGACCGCCGCGTCGAGCACGGCATGACCCATTCGCTCTATATCCACGATCCCAACGGCTACGGCGTCGAACTGCTTTATGAATTGCCGCGTGACGTGTGGGAGGGCGACATCGACGCCGCGCTCAATTATGCCGTCGCGCTGCCGACCGACGGGACCGACGCGCTGGCCGACCGCGAGGAGGGTTTCCCGATCTTCCGCGAACCAGAGCATCAGCCCGCCTGAGGTTCTTGGATCGACGCCGTACATCCTTCGAGAGGGCGTGCTGACCCACGCCCCCTCAGGATGACGTTCCGGTTCAATGCCGTCGAAGGCGCTTGTCACGCTGAGGAGTGCTCCGGCCTGACCGGAGCGCGCCTCGCAGCACGAACGGTGCCGCAGCCGCAACCGCCGAAGAGGAGAGGATTATGCCCGAGCGCAAAAGCATCATGTTTCCCGGCTTCAGCCACCAGAACCCGATCCCCAACGCCAGCCGGGTCGGCAACATCGTCATGTCGAGCGTGATCGGCGGCAGCAACCCGGGGACGCGCGACCTGCCGCCGAGCCTGGAGGCGCAAGTCGCCAACGTCTTCAATTATATCCGCGCCGCGATCGCGGCGGCCGGCGGCACGCCTGAGAACATCGTCAAGATCGATTTCTATGTGCAGGACCCGGCGACCCAGCGCGAGGCCTTGAATGCCGAATGGGTCAAGATGTTCCCCAACGCCGAGTCGCGCCCGGCGCGCCACACGACGGCGTTGCCAGCGGGCAGCCGGGCGATGGTGCAGGCCGCGTTCTTCGCCGTGCTCTGACCGCGTCCCAGGTCATTCCCACCGGCGCGCTGTTTTCGCGGGAATGACCCCATATAAGCGGCCATGAGCGACGACAAGCGCCGCCTGCCGGCGCCCTCGCCTGGCGCCGAGGTCGATGCGTTCCTGCGCGATCTGCGGCGCGCGCCGGCGCCGCTTCCGGGCGGCGGGCGCGGCCGGCTCATTTTTGCGCTCGACGCGACGGCGAGCCGCGAGCCGACCTGGGACCGCGCCTGCCATATCCAGGGCGAGATGTTCGAGGCGACCGCCGCGTTGGGCGGGCTCGACGTAAAGCTCGTCTATTACCGCGGCTTCAACGAATGCCGGGCGAGCCGCTGGATGACAAGCGCCGCCGAACTGCACCGCGCGATGCGCGGCGTCTCCTGCGTCGGCGGCCACACCCAGATCGAGCGGGTGTTGGCGCATGCCCTCGACGAAACCCGGAAGCAGCGGCTGGGCGCGCTGATTTTCGTCGGCGACGCGATCGAGGAAGACGTCGATCACGTGTGTCGGCTCGCCGGCGAACTGGGCCTCAACGGCGTGCCGGTGTTTCTGTTTCACGAGGGCCGCGACCCGGCCGCTTCCCGCGCCTTCCAGCAGATCGCCCGCTTGTCGCGCGGCGCCTATTTGCGCTTCGACCTGGCGAGCGCCGACCGGCTGAAGGACCTCCTGGCGGCGGTCGCGGTTTACGCGGCCGGCGGCTACCGCGCGCTGGCCGCCTATGGCGACCGGAAAGGCGGCGAGGTGCTGCGCCTGACCGCGCAGCTGCGGGGCTGATGCTGTTTCTCGCTGGCGGCGTCGCGATTCTGTGCGGATTGCTGCTGCTTGTCTGGCTGTTCGTCAACGCCGACCCGGCGCGGCTGGTGCGCGGCGCCAAATGGACCGGCCTCGTCGTCGTGGCGCTCGTCTGCATCGCGCTGTTGATCGTGACCGAGGGGCGGGTCGCGATCTTCCTGGCGCCGCTGGTGCCGCTGTGGCCGCTGTGGCGCCGCTTGCGTTCGGCGTTTCAGGGCGCGCGGGGTCCCGCAACCGGGCGCAACTCGACGGCCGAGACGGCGACGGTGCGCATGCGTCTCGACCACGACACCGGCGCGATGACCGGCACGGTGCTGCGCGGCCGTTTTGCCGGCATGCGCATCGAGGAGTTGGGCCGCGGCGACCTCCTCGACCTGTTGCGCCAATGCCGCGCCGACGACGAGGAGGCGGCACGCCTCGTCGAAGCCTATCTCGACCGCGCCCACCCCGACTGGCGCGACGATCTGCGCGGCGGCGAGCACGCCGGCGCCGCGTCGCGGGGCGCCGATATGACCATCGACGAGGCCTATGCGATCCTCGGCCTCGCCCCCGGCGCCGACGCAGACGCGATTCGCGCGGCGCACCGCCGGCTGATGATGCAATTGCACCCCGACCACGGCGGCAGCGACTATCTCGCGACCCAGATCAACCGCGCCCGCGACCTGCTCCTGCGCCGCCGCTAGGAACGCGCGGCGACGCGGGCGACCAGGGGCGCGAGGAATTCGCGCAGTGTCGGTTCCCATTTGCGGAATTCGGGGCCGCTCGACGAATGACCGAGTTCGCTGTCGATCTCGAAATAGCGCGCGTCGACACCGGCAGCCGCCAGCGCCGCCATGACCGCCGGCGCGATCTTCGGCGGGAACAGCGCGTCGGTGCGGCACAGCACGTACAAGACTTTGGCCTTGATCTTGTTGAAATCGGGTCGCGCGTCAAAGCCGAGGAGCGCGCGGCGCAGGATCAAGAGCGAATTGGCGTCCCACCCCTTCGCCCAGTTCGCCGCCAATTCGCGGATCGCCGCCTCGCGCGCGGCGGGATCGGGAAAGCGCGGGCGCAGGCTCGCCTCGATCCCGTAGCGTTTCAGGGTTTCGATCCGGATTTCCGTCAGCACCGCCTTGCATTCGCCGCCGCTGCCGTAATAGCGGCCGTCGTTCCAGTCGGGGTCGGTCGCCAGCCGCGCCCGCATGTCGTCGTGCGCCTGCAAGGTGTTGGCCGAGGCCCAGGGCGCCGTGTTGACCGGCACGATCGCGTCGATGAAATCGGGATAGGCGACCGCCCAGCGGAAGGCCTGATAACCGCCGTAAGACGGCCCGGCGACCGCGACGAGGTGCCTGACCCCGAGCGAATCGAGCAGGCGCTTCTGCGCATCGACGATGTCGGCGAGGCGGATGTCGGGGAAATCGGGGCCATAGCGTCGGCCGGTCGCGGGGTTGATGCTGGCGCCGTTGGTCGAACCGTAGGACGAGCCGAGCATGTTGCTGGCGACGACAAACAGCCGGTCGGTGTCGAACGCCTTGCCCGGCCCGATCAACCCGTCCCAGCTGCCGGGCTGGTTGTTGTTGGCCGGGTTGCGGCCGGCGGCGTGGTGGCCGCTGGTAAAGCCGTGCGTGATCAAAACGGCGTTGCGGCCGCCGGGCGCGAGGCGGCCATAGGTCTCGTAGGCGATCCTTGCCTCCGGCAGCGTCGCGCCGGTCGCCAGCGGAAAATCGCGGATCGTGAAAAAACGGTCCTCGACCGTGCCGATGTCCTGTGTCTCTGCCGCGGAACCGCTCATCTCGCCCTCCCCGCCGCCGGTGATGCCCGCATCATTGCACCGATGGCGCGGCGATGACATAGAGAAGGCCGGACAACCGGCTGTGGAGAATAGCGATGCGCCGTGTCGCGGCGATCCTGTTGCCGCTTCTGGCGCTGGCCGCATGCGGCGGCGAGCCGCCACCGCCGGCGGGAGAAGCCACGGCGGCGGACGCGCAGGTGCGGGCATGGTTTCCGCCGCACGGGATCGTCGACACGATCACGCTCGATGCGGTCACTCGCCTGCCGCTGCGCCGGGCCGCGCTGATCGCGCCCGACGGGCACGCCACCCCGGCCAACTACCTGAACAGCGACGCCGCGCCGAGCAACGCGACGGGGCAACGGGCAGCGCAGTTCTGGCAGGACGCCGTCACCGGCAACAACACGTTCGCCGCGCTGACGCAGAATGCCGGTGCCGGCGCGGCGCCCGACGCCGAGACGCAGCTCCTGGCGATCGTCTCGACCGCCGACATCCCGCTGCCTGACCCGGTCGCCTACCGCCGCGACTGGCGGCATTACCGCATCCGGCTGACCTTCGGCACGCCGCCCGGCGAGGTCGAACGCGAGGAGATCCCCGCGCCGGCGCCGCCTGCGGCCGCCGCGCCGCAGCCATAAACCGCGATGGCCCCCTCGCCGCAACGCCTCAGCGCCAGCCGGCGGAGCTTTCCGCTGGCCCGGCCGTTCGCGATCTCGCGCGGCACCAAGACCACCGCCGAGGTCGTCGTCGCCGAGGTGTTCGACGGCGAGTTCCGCGGCCGCGGCGAATGCGTCCCCTCGCCGCGTTACGGCGAGAGCATCGCGAGCGTCGTCGCGGCGCTGGAGGCGATGAGAGGCGCCGTCTTCTCCGGCCTCGACCGCAACGAGCTGCAGCAAGCGATGCCGCCCGGTGCGGCGCGCAACGCGCTCGACTGCGCGTTCTGGGACCTGGACGCCAAGCGCGTCGACCGCCGCGCCGCCGACCTCGCCGGCATCGCCGACATGCGGCCGCTCGTCACGGCGTTTACGCTCTCGCTCGACACGCCCGAGCGCATGGGCGAGGCCGCCGCCGCCAGCCGCGACCGCAAGCTGTTGAAGCTGAAGCTGGCCGGCGACGGCGATATCGAACGGGTCGCCGCGGTGCGGCGGGCAGCGCCCCAGGCGCGGCTCATCGTCGATGCCAACGAGGGCTGGCAGGAGCGCCATCTGAGCGAAATCATGCCGGCGCTCGCGGAACTCGGCGTTGCGCTGATCGAACAGCCGCTGCCAGCGGGCGCCGACGAAGCGCTCCTCAGTGTGCCGCACCCGATCCCGATCTGCGCCGACGAAAGCTGCCGTACGGCCGCCGATCTCGACCGCCTTCAAGGCAAATACGAGGCCGTCAACATCAAGCTCGACAAGACCGGCGGCCTGACCGCGGCCTTGGCGCTGGCGCATGAAGCGGCGGCCCGCGGGTTTCAGCTCATGGTCGGCTGCATGGTCGCCTCGTCGCTGGCGATGGCGCCGGCCATCGTCGTCGCGCAGCGCGCGTCGATCGTCGATCTCGACGGCCCGCTGCTGCTGGCATCCGACCGCGTGCCGGGCCTCTCTTATGAGGGCAGCCTCGTCCATCCGCCCGAGCCGCGATTATGGGGCTGATCTACGCGCCGGAGGGCCTCGACGACGGCATCGCGGCGTTGGCCGGCGAGGCCGTCTTCGCGGCAATCATCGGGCGCTCCGGACCGCCGCGCTTCCGCCGCCGGCAGAACGGCTTTGCGACGCTGTTGCACATCATCCTCGAACAGCAGGTGTCGATCGACGCGGCGGCGGCGATGCATCGCCGCCTCGCCGGGTTGTGCCAACCGCTGGCGCCGCCGAATTTTCTCGCGCTCGACGACGACACGCTGCGGCGCTGCGGCTTCAGCCGGCAAAAGATGGGGTACGGCCGCGGCCTCGCGGCAGCGGTCGCCGAGGGTCGGCTCGAGTTCGCCGCGCTTGCCGACGCCCCGGATGACGAGGCCTTCGCGGCGCTGGTCGCGCTCAAAGGCATCGGCCGGTGGAGCGCCGAAATCTACCTGATCTTTGCGCTCGGCCGCGCGGACATTTGGCCGGCCGCCGATCTCGGCCTGCAGATCGCGGTCGGCGAATGCCTCGGTTTGCCCGCGCGGCCGCGCGAAGCCGAATTGCGCGCGCTGGGCGACCAGTGGCGGCCGTGGCGCTCGGTCGCCGCGTGTCTCTTCTGGCAGTCTTATCTGCACGCGCGCGGCCGTGCCGCGCCGCAATTGCCCGCCGAGCTCTATGCCGCCGATTATTGAGGCGCGCCTCGCTTAATTCGCCGGTTCGCGATATGATCCGTGCCCACGCTTTGCGGCCGCCGCAGGGAGGATCGACATGGCTGAAATTCTCGGGCTTGGCATGACGCATTCGCCGCCGCTGTTGGCCCAGGGCGGCGACACCGCAGCGCGGCTGCGCAATATGATGCTCGACCCGCTGTTGCCGGAGCATTACCGCGATCCGGCGCGCTGGCCCGAGCCGATGCGGCGCGAATGGGGCAACGATGAGGGCAAGACGCATGTCGAGCGGCACCGCGAGGAGCTGGTCGAGGCGATGCGCTGGTCGCGCCGGGAATTGGACGCCTTTCGCCCCGATCTCGTCATCGTGTTCGGCGACGACCAGTACGAGAACTTCCGCGAGGACGGCGTGCCGGCCTTCCAGATCAATTGTTTCGACGCGTTTGCCGCGCAGCCGTGGGCGCACAAACGGCCGGGTTATCGCAACGCCTGGGACGAGCCGGCGGACAAGGAATTCCGCTACGCTGCGAACAAAAGTGCCGCGAAAGGATTGGCATCGCACCTGATCGGCGCGGGGTTCGAGGTCGCCTACGCCTACGCGCCGCGGCACGACGCGATGCCGCATGCAATCCTCAATACGCTGTTGTTTCTCGATTGGGACCGGAAGGGCTTCGATTATCCGATCGTGCCGTTCCTGACCAATTGCTACGGCCGCCAGCTCGTGCCGCTGAAGGGCGGCGGCGTCAACGACCTGTCGAAGATCCCCGCCGAAGACGACCTCGACCCGCCGGGTCCCGCGGCGTGGCGTTGCTTCGACCTCGGCCGCGCGCTCGCCCGCATCCTGGGCGACGGTCCCGATCGCGTCGCGCTCGTCGCGTCGGCCAGCTGGTCGCACGCCTTCCTCGCCGGCGACACGAGCTATTTCCACCCCGATGTCGTGACCGACCGCCGCTATTTCGACGCGATGGTCAGCGGCGACTACGAGTTGTGGCGCAATACGACACTCGCCGACATCGAGGCGCACGGTCACCAGGAGATGCTGAACTGGCTCTTCGTGCTTGGCGCGATGGCGGAACTCGGCCGCAAGCCGCAGGAGGCGTTTTTCATCGAAAGCTGGCTGACCAACGCGACAAAGGCGTTCGCGGCGTTCCACCCATCGTGACGCCGCCGCCCTGCGGCCGGCGGTGCCGCGGGCCCGCTACATAATTCTGGAAACGATCGCTCCGTTGGGCGACGATCCCCTCGTCAAGCTGCCCGCCACGGTCGCCTGACCGACCGGCCAATCCGTCGGAGATCAGCCCGAATCCGCTGTCTTATATCAGCGTTCAGCGGGGCCGATCTCGATCGTATCGACGGCGAGCGGGTTGCGCGGACGGCGGAGCATCTCTCGGATCGCCGACACGACATCGGCAACCGAGATCTCGCTCATGCATTTGCGATCGAAGTCGCAGGTGCTGGTTCGCCAGCACGGCGCGCAAGGCACCTCGGAGTAAAGGTTGATATTACAGACATAGCCGAGTTGCCACGGCGCGACTCGGCCTCCGAACACGACAACGGCAGGACAGTCGACCGCCCGCGCCAAATGCATCAGAAAGCCCTCGAGACCGACAAAAAGACGGGCATGGTAGAGGATCGCCCCGGCTTCTCTGACGCTGGTGGCGCCCCGCAGATCGCGAGTCCGGCGAAGCGGGGGATCGGCGAAGGACCCGAACTGAATAAATTCGAATTCGCCGCTAAGCGCATCGACGACGGCCTGAAATCTCTCAGGAAACCATTCCTTGTTCTGGGCGGGGTGGCGTGCCGCGATGCCGCTGCTGTGAATGACGATCTGATCGCGCGCCCAGGCGGCCGCCGATTTCTCCTGCTCCGCCAAGACGAGATATGGCTTGATCGATACCGCCCCGGTGATGCCCGCGCCCGCGCACATCTCGGCGATGACATGGCGCGTGGGCACTTTCCGCCGATCGAACGCGATGGGGGGCGCGTATTCGGGTTGCTTGAACTCGGCGCCCCAGATGCGCGAGAAGCGCCGGCAAATGATGACAGTTGAAGCATATGCAGAATACCGCCGCCAGACCGGTCGAACATCGGCATCCGGGTTGCCGGCGAACAGGTCGGGATGATCCGAGATCATCAACAAACGGTCGCGGCCGCGCCGGCGCATTTCGCGCAGCACGGCGGTGCACAAGAGGTCGTCGCCGAGTGCGAAGCCGAAATACAACACCAATGCCGGCCGCGCCTTGCGCATCACGGCGAACCCGAGCCCGAAGACGATCGTGTCGACCCAGTCGCGCAGGTCCTCCCAGCGGCGGCGCACGGCCCGCAGCATCGGCTCCGGCAACGCCCGCTTGACAAGTGCCCTGTGCCACGAACCCGCAGCAGCGGCGGCGACGGGCGCGGTAATCACCTAAAAGTCCGAGCGCGTTCAGGCATGACGGCGCACCCAAAGAGCCTCCCCGCACCACAGCCGCCGCCGCGCGAACGGCGCCGTCGCCAGGGGTGCAGTGCCACGAATGTCACGCGAGGCGACGCTGCAATGCCGCCCCGTCGCATGGGTACTTTTCGACGAGGGCACGGAGCTTGTCCGAGAAGATGCGGACCGGATCCGGCGGAACAAGCTCGCGTATTCTGCGGGCTCCCGCTTTGCCGATTGCTTCGGCGTCGTCGCGCCGTTCCCAGAAGCGTTCGAGCGCTATGGCGATGCTGCCGGCGGTCGGCGCGTCGGCGAGAAATCCGGTCATGCCGTCTTCGATGATCTCGGCGTGCCCCGCCACATCGGTCGCGACCACGGGTCGGCCGCACACCATCGCTTCGACCATCGCCAACGGCAATCCCTCATAGCGCGATGGCATCACGAGCGCGTGGTTCGCCGCCCAGATTTGCTCGACGCGCGCGAAACCGGCAAACACGACGCGGTCCGAAATCCCGAGTTTCTCGGCGAGCCGTTCGAGGGTCTGGCGCTGGGGGCCTTCGCCATACACAGAGAGCCGCCAAGGCCGCTCGCGCCAAACCGGCGAGGCCAGCGCCTCGAAGAGAAGGTCCTGGCCCTTTTGCCGGGGATACAAACGCCCAACGCAGGCAAGCCGTAGCTCTCTGTCAGCGCCAAGCGGCGGCCACGCAGGAGAGGCATCGCGCGGCACATTGAACGGGTTCCACACCACCTCGCCATTCGGCAGGTCGCCCGCAATTTGCGTCTCGGCAAGGCGATAATTGGCATGCGACACGAAATAGCAGCGTTGCGCCGCCGCGAGCGCTCGGCGATACCGCTCGGCGAGACCGTCGGCGTACCACTCCGTGTCCCGGCCCAATTGGACGATCGTGGCGAACGCCAGTCGCCTGGCGACGCACAATTCGAGCAATTCGATCGGCGGCAAGCCGCCCGCGCCGTCCGACAGGACGACGAGGGCCGGCGGCCGGGCGGCGATAAGCCGTTCTGCCTCGTGCAATATCGGGCCTCCGCGGCGCGACCGAAGCCGCCGCCACGGATGTTCGTGCCAGGCGTACCAGGCGGGGCGAAGCCACAACTCCACGCCGCGGTTCCGTAACTCGATCATCCGCGGATGAAGCGGCGAGAACGCGGTGACGCTGGCCGACACGGGAAAGCCCTGCGCCACGAGGTCGAGCGCCGTCCGCCCCCAAAGCTCCTCCGACCCGGCCCACGGGTCGCTGTTCGGGGTCGTGATGAAGATGATTCTTGGGGAGGCCGGAACTGCGGTCTTCTGTGTAGGCATCCGGGTTACCGGCCGTTGGCGATGCGTTTGCGCAGGCGATAGGTGAGGTAGGCCGCGGCCCCTTGGATTTCCCACAGAAGGTCGCGGTAGGCATAGCCTCCGGCCAGGGTGCGGCGGAATGTCCAGTACCAGTTGCGCAAATAGATGGATCGGGTTTCGCGCAGCAGCATGAATTTCGCCATATACGCGCCGGTGCCCGTCGAATAGATGCGCCGCAGCGCTGCAGCTGCCTGCGCCTTGCGCCCGTGGTGATGCGCCACGACGGCATCGGGAATGTACAGCCCGCGCCAGCCGGCAAAGCTTGCCCGCGCTTGTGCATCGCCGTCCTCACAACAAAACCGGGTGCCGGCGCCCAGATCGTCGCCGAATCCACCAATGGCTTCGAGAACCCGACGACGAAACGTCATGCTGGCGCCGGGGAGCCACCCCGGCTGAATAAAGCTCCGCGGCTCCCGCGATTCGGGTTGAACCGAGGTCTTGATGGTCATTGGAACATCGGATGGATCGAACAGCTCAACCCGACCGCCCGCGAACCCCACGCGTTTGTCAATGAAGGCCTCCCGCATGCGGTCCAGATAATCCGGCGCGACGTAACAATCGTCGTCGGTGAACGCGACCAGATCGCCGCGCGCCGCGCGCCACCCGGCATTGCGCGCCCGCCCGAGGCCCGGCTTGGCCTCGAAGACGACCGTCACGGGAAAGGCCGCCGCGGCGGCGTATTCCGCCAGCACAGCCGCCGTTCCGTCGGTCGAGCCGTTGTCCACCAGAACGAGCTCCCAGGTGTGCGATGTCTCTATCCGGGAAACATATTGCAGGCAGGTCGTGAGCCGCGCCGCTCGATTTCTCGTGCAGATGACGAGGGAAACCGCTGGGTATTTCAAAAAAACGCTCCCTCAAGTGTGCCCGGAACTCGACGGCAGTGTCTCTCGCGAATTCGCGTTACTGCGCCGTGGACATGGCTTTGGTCTGCCGCCACCGGGTCATGACCCGCTTGCAGTGATAACCTTGAGGAACTTGCGCCTCAGTTTGGCGGCAACGGCTTTGTGAGGAATCGACAGGTACCATGACATCGGCAGTATGCCGCGCTCTATCTCGGATCGGTAAGTTGCCCGCTCGCCGCTCAACATCTCTGGATGAATCACGCGTCGGATTCTCTCCTCCGTGGAGGCCACATGAGTCGACCGCGTCGCCCTGAAAATGTTTTGCCGATACCACGGCTCGATCGCAGCGTCGTTCCAAATTTTCCACCTCGCTCCGTCGTCGCAGGTATAACCATGACGGTTGAATATCTCCTGCCAGTATTCTGGCCATTGGCAGTTTACGTGATGCTGTCCCGGCTGCCGAGGGGCGGCCGCAGAAAAGAGAATTAAATCGGAATGCCTGACCAGCGACGCCACCAAAACAGGCGCCGCTTCAGGCGGAAGATGCTCTGCAACTTCGAGGCACAGCGCGACGTCGAACCGCCTATCCAAATCCCACTGCTCGCAAAGATTTTGCTGACGAAACAGTGTGAAGGGGCACAAAAAATCCGATTCCGAAACGGCCGCACCGTCGACTCCTACGACCTCTGGCACGCCGAGATCGAGGGCTGCGCGAAGCCACGTTCCCCACCCACAGCCAACATCCAGCAGGCTTTCGGGGTGCCGCTCCTGAAAGAGCAGCGATAGGACAGCTCGCGCGCCGGATACGGTATGCGCGTGGCGGTGCCGTTTGTGGTCGTAGTTGACTTCATCATGCATGAGGACGATCCCGGAGGCGTTGGCGCTACTTGTGGTACAAACGCGTGCCGACTAACAAGACGCCTTTCTGGCATAGGCCCAGACAGCTGCGGGCAGATCGGGCTCATTCCGAATATCGCGCCGCCAGCCATACTCGCGCCATTTATCCAAATTTCCGCAAACCGCTTTTTTGTTGCCCCAGGAATGAACTTCGGCAAGGAACCCGCAATCTTCCAGAAAAGCTCCAAGCCCGTCCGGAGTCCAGCGGGTATAATCCTTTGGATGGCCATGAATCTTGATCATAAAAGGCGTCGCAATCATGAATAGGCCATCATCCTTCAGCATCGAATGGATATTGCGGGCCGCCCTATGCGGATGGCGAAGGTGCTCGAACACCTGCTCCGCGATAATGAGGTCGAATTTTTCCGAAAGTGTGTCACGCGTAATATCAAACTCCGGAAAATTTACGGCTCGATAGCAGGCGACGCTACCCCGCTCGATAAGCGGGCGAGGACCGGGCGAGATTTCTAGAACGCTGAGCGATTGAAGCGGCAGCGAGGCAAAATGGTCCCGCCATTCCCGGGCGTACACGACCCGAACCCAATGCTCCTCGTCGTATCCGCATGCGCGCAACAGTCTACCCCAAAGATAACGGCGATAACCAGGCCGTCGCAAAAATCCGTCGAAAATATCCGAAGCTTTCCTGTGAATCACTTGTCCCTCGCGGTAGGCTCGATCGATAGACACGACCGGATGATCAGCTCTCGGGTAGGGTCTCCATTTCTGCTATTCTGTCTGCTGTTGTCCTCGCGCCGTTGTAAGAGACCACTTTGAGGGAAAATTCCTCGTGGTATGCGCAGTGTTGAGGTGTCCACCAGCTAAGGAAGTCATGACGGACCACCTCGAAATCACAGGCTTCCACGATTTCACAAACCTGGGCTCCTGGCGGTCCGGTCACCCAAATGCGGAGGTAAAACCGCCCGATATTGAGGCGAACGGATGGAACGTGAAATTCGATAAGCGTGGTGCCTGGTTTAGTGCCGAATACGCAGTCCGGCGGATACGCATAAACCGTCGTCACGGGAATTTGTGACTGATCAATGATCTGCACGCCAAGGTGGCCGCCCGGCAGACATTGCGGATGGCGAACCCAGACCTTTATGTCTAGGGGCTCGCCAAAATGCTGCAGCCCGTCGGAGCCTGACGTAACAACTTCCGCGCGGGCCACATGCGGTGAAGCGTAATCTTCGTCGTGTGGGCCGATATAGAGTTCCCGTCGCGTCCTTTTCGCTAGATATGCGGCGATGGCCTCTCGTGCCGGACCGTCGAATGAAACCGAACCTCCGTCCAACAATACGACCCGGTTGGCCAGTTGCGCGATTGCGCTCATATTATGGCTGACGAACAGCACCGTGCGGCCTTGGCGGCGGGAGACTTCGTCCATCTTGCCGAGGCATTTCTTCTGGAATTCGGCGTCGCCGACCGCCAGCACCTCGTCGACAATGAGGATTTCCGGTTCGAGGTGCGCCGCGACGGCGAACGCGAGCCGCACATACATGCCCGATGAATAGCGCTTGACCGGCGTGTCAAGAAATTTGTCGACCTCGGCAAAGGCGACGATCTCGTCGAATTTCTTGCGCACCTCGGCGCGGCTCATGCCGAGGATCGCGCCGTTGAGA
>DATJUL010000337.1:0-8828 GCA_035502295.1 Allostellaceae bacterium
ACGCCAGCCCGCATCGCCAGGCGCAGCCGCGACAACCGGCTGGCGAGCGAGGCATCGACCATGCGCGAGCCGACCTTGACGATCATGCCGCCCAACAGCCGCGGATCGACCCGGATATCGACCGCGACCCGGGCGCCGACCGCGCGCCGCAGCTGCTCGGTCAGCGCCGTCTGCCGCGCCTCGTCGAGCGGCTGCGCGACGGTGACTTCCGCGGTGACCTCGCCGCGCCGGTCGGCGAGCCTCCTCAGATAGGCGTCGATGATTTCCGGCACCGCGAAGAGCCGCCGATTGCGTGCGACGACGCCGAGAAAATCGCGCGTCAGCTTCGTCAGCCCGGCCCGCCCGGCCAGCGCCGCGACGGCCTTTGCCTGGGCCTCGCGCGACAGGACCGGACTGCGAATGAGGCGCATGAAGTCGCCGCTCTCCGCCAGCATGGCGCGCAGTTCGCGCAGGTCGCCGGCGACGGCATCGAGCGCGCGACGCTCGTCGGCCAGTTCGAACAGCGCCGCCGCGTACCGCGCGGCAAGGCCGGCAACGCCCGTCCCTTTGGAAGCCAATGGACAGCTTTCCCCACTTCAGCACGCCGCACCAAGCGGCCGCGACATCCGTTGCGCTGGGTGATTTCGGCACAGCTCCGCAGGGGCCGCGCGGCCCCGCGAAATCGGCGCGGTTCCTAGCATAGGTTGCGTGCCGCGCGCAACAACGTGGGCGGCTCGCAACGGGCGGGGCAGCGACACTTGTTGGAACGGGTCAGCGGACGTGATATCGCCCCCGACGGTCAAAGCCTTCTCGCGCGGGGGACAGCATGCCTGCGGACCATCGCATCCCGACGACGCATGTCGGCAGCCTCGTCCGGCCGCCCGGCCTCTTGCGCTCGATCACCGCGATGGAAGCCGGCGTGGCGCTCGATCGGGCGGCGTTCGACGCCGAGTTGCGCCGCGCGGTGGCCGAAATCGTGCACCGCCAGAAGGAGGCCGGCATCGACATCGTCAGCGACGGCGAATTCGGCAAGTTCCGCAGCTGGTCGAGCTATGTCTTGGAGCGGCTCGGCAATATCGCGGAAGAGGAGATCGGCGAGGCGACCGGCGCGGGCCGCGACCGCTCGCTGTTTCCCGAGTTTTACGCCGAATATTTCCCGACGCAGCATCTGCCGCGGCGCGGCGTGCCGGTCGCGACCGGGCCGATCGTCTACCGCGGGCAGGCGGCGATCGCGCACGACATCGCGGTGTTGAAGCGCGCGCTCGACGGCGAGCCGGACCTCGAGGGCTTTGTGCCGCTGGTGGCGCCGGCCAGCGCGATGCCGCGCTTCCGCCTCGGCATCTACCGCAGCGAGGAGGAGTTTCTGTTCGCGCTGGCCGAGGCGCTGCGCGAGGAATATCGCGCGGTCATCGACGCGGGATTGATCCTGCAGGTCGACGACGCGTTTCTACCCTACATGTACGACGTGCAGTTCGCCGACCGGCCGCTCGACGAGTATCGGCGCTGGGCGACGGTGCGGGTGGACGCGCTCAATCACGCGCTCGCCGGTCTGCCGGCGGAGCGGGTGCGCTATCACATCTGCTGGGGCAGCTTTGCGACGCCGCATGTCAGCGACATCGAGCTGCGCCATATCGTCGATCTCGTGCTCCGGGTCAACGCCGGCGCCTATTGCATTGAGATGGCCAACCCGCGCCACGAGCACGAGTGGCGCCTCTGGGAAAGCGTCAAGTTGCCGGAGGGAAAAAAGCTCGTGCCCGGCGTCGTCAGCCACGCGACGAACATCGTCGAGCACCCCGAGCTCGTGGCGCAACGCCTCGTGCGGCTCGCCCGGCTGGTTGGCCGCGACAATCTCATGGCCGGCACCGATTGCGGCTTCGCACAAGCGACCCAGGTGCGCCGCGTGCATCCGTCGATCCAATGGGCGAAGCTCGCAGCGCTCGCCGCCGGCGCCCGCCTCGCCAGCCGCGAGCTCTGGGGAAGCTGACCGGGCGCTGCTACGGCGCCGATGGGGGGACGGCGGCGGCGAAGAGCGCCGCGGCGTCGGCCGCCAGCGCGGCGCGCGAGGCGGGTCGCATATACATCATGTGGCCGCCCGGGTAGACGCCGAGACGGATGTCGGCGCGCAGCGCGCCCGGCAGCCCGAGCTGATCGACCAGCCAGCGCGAGGCGAGGTAGGGCGTCACCAGGTCGTAGCGGCCGTTGGCGATCAACACCCTGGTCTGTGGCCGCGACCGCAGCGTCTGCTGCAGCGCGGTCAGCGCCAGGCCGAGCCCGTCTTCGCCGCTTCGTGCCGCATCCCAGTTCCACTGCTCGGCGACCCGATCGTGCAATACCCGGTAGGGCGCTTCGGTGCGGTAGCCCAGTTCGTTGATCGAATAATTCTCGAAGGCGGCGTTGAAAGCGGCGACCGCCGGCCGCAGGATCGGGTCGCCGGCGCGGTCGCTCCACGGGTTGGCGCCGGTCGCGCGGCCGACCGTCGCATCGTAGCTGCTCAGGATTTCGTGTTCCGGCCGGCGCAGCTCGTGGGTGAAATCCGCCGCTGAGATGCGCCCGCGCTCGCGCGCAACGACCCAATCGGGCAGCCCGGTCAGCGCCGCCACACGGCGGATCAACGGGTCGTCCGCGGCCGGGATGCCCGCCATCCGGGTCAGCCCGAGAAGATAGTCCGACAAGGCGAAACGCTCGGCCGCGGCGGCTGCGTCGATCGGCGACTTGCCGGCGAACACGGCGGCGCTCGCCGCCTCGCTCGGCAGGAGAAAAGCCGGCGCCAGCGTGTCGCTGATGTCGGGATGCAGCAGTGCCGGATCGAGCGCGGGCGACACCAGCACCAGCCCGCTCGCCGCGACGCCGACATCCTCGGCCAGCGTCTGCGCCAGCGCTGCGGCGCGCAGCCCGCCGTAGCTCTCGCCGACGAGAAACACCGGCGATCCCCAGCGATTGTGCCGGTCGAGCCAGCGCCGCACGACGGCGCCGAGCGACTGGAGATCGCCCTCGACATTCCAGAACGGCTTGCCGGGATTGTCCCCCTTGCCCTCGGCGCGGCTGAAGCCGGTGCCGACCGGATCGACAAAGACCAGATCGGTGAAGGCGAGCCAGGTCGACGGATTGTCGATCAGCCGGAACGGCGGCGCCGGCGCCGCGCCATCGGGCGGCGTCTCAAGAATGCGCGGACCGGCGGCGCCCAACTGCAGGAATACCGAGGCGGCGCCCGGCCCGCCGTTGAAGAAGAACGCGACCGGCCGTCGCTCGGCCGCCGGCGTCGGAGCCGACCCCGCCAGGTACGATACGACAAAAATCGCCGCCGCCGGCTCGCCCTTCGGGTTGACGAGGCCGATCGTCTCGGCGACGGCGCGGTACGTGAAGGGGTGGCCGGCGAGCGTGATCGTATGCCGCGTCTCGACCCGTGCCGGCAATGCCGGCACGAGACCGTGCGCCGGGTCGGCGGCCTTCGCGGCGCCGACCAGCAGGAACACCGCGACAGCCGCCTGGGCGATCCGCAAGATGTCGCCTGCCGTGATATTGCGACCGTGCCGTAGCAGACGCGCGGCGCTTCCGCCGGATGCCATAAATGATTCTCCTGCCGACCGTTTGCCTAGCTGTTTCAGCGTCTTGCATCGTAACGTCCGGTCGTGTATCTGATATATTATCAATAAAAACGTCCTCGGACGATACTGGAGGGGAAAGATGCCAAGCGCAGCCTCAGCTGCCCAGCCCAGCGATCGCGCCATTCTCGGTTACAGCCGTTGGATCGTCTTCATCTGCGCGTTTCTGGCGATGGGGGTGATCAGCCCCTATGAATACGCGTGGAGCTCGATGGCGGGACACATCGGCGGCCTGTATCATTGGTCGCACACCCAGATCGGCTGGATGTTCACGCTGTTCGTGGTCTTCGAGTCGATTGGTACGCTGCCGGGCGGCGTCCTGCGCGACAAATTCGGGCCGCGCTGGGTCACCGTGATTGGCGGCATCATGGCCGGCATCGGCATTTATGCCACCTCGCTCGGCCCATCCTACGCGCCGGTGCTGATCATCTGGTGCATTGGAAGCCTGTTTGCCGGCTTCATCTACAACTCGGCGATAACGACGGCGAACAAGTGGTTTCCCGATCGGCGCGGCGTCGCCGCCGGGCTGATCGCCGGGGCGTTTTCCTGGGGGTCCTTACCGTTCATCTTTCCGATCCGGGCAATCCCGAAGACTGCGCCGGACGCGGTGTTCTTCCACGTCATCTACATCATGGCGGCGATCATCGGCGGCGTCGCGATCGTGACGGCGCTGTTCATGAAGGACCCGCCGGCCGGCTGGCGGCCGCCCGGCTGGGTCGCGCCGACCAAGGCGGTCGAGCGCCCGTCCGAGCATCAATACACCCTCGGCGAGGCGCTGCAGACCTGGCAGATGTGGGTGCTGATCATCTCGTTCATCCTGATTTCCAGCGCCGGCCTCGCCGGGGTCAGCAAGATCGTGCGCTATTCCAACAGCTTCCATTTCGCTGCCGCGGCCGCCACGGCGGCGGCCGGCGGGCTGACCATCAGCAACGGCCTGGGACGCGTCGTTCTCGGCTCATTGTCGGAACGGATCGGCCGCGAGAATGCGATGATCGGCAGCTATATCCTGACCGGGATTTTCCTGTTCCTGACCATCGCCGCCGGCACCGCCCACAGCGAAACGATGTTTGTACTGACCGCGGTCCTGGCGCTGTTCTTCTGGGGTCCGCTGTTTTCGCTGTTCCCGGCGATCATCGGCCATTATTTCGGCGAAGTGGCGGCGGGGTCCAATTACGGGTTGCTGTACGCGATCGCCAAGGGTTCCGGCGGGATCTACGGCGGCGTGTTGTCGGCGGTGCTGATCACACAGAACGGCTTCCCGTTCGCGATGGGGGTCGCCGGGGTCATGGCGATCGTCGCCGGGCTGTTGATCATCCCGCTCAAATTCAGCCCGCCGGTGTGGCAGGAAGTGTCGGGTCGCGAAGCCGTTGCCGGCGGCAGCCCGCGGCTCGGAACCTGAGCACCGGGTGGCGCGGCGGCATGTCGACCCGGCGGCGCCGCGCCACCGCGGCGCTTGCCAGGGCGCGCGGAATCGGAGAATAGAGGAACGCCCTGTCGCGGAGTGGTCGATGCGCCTGCTTGCCGTCGTTTGTCTGCTGTCGCTCGCCGGTTGCGTCGGCACGGCGCGGGTCGAAGGCTTTACGGCGACCGGTCCGCACAAATTTCTCTACAGCGCTCACACCAATACCGTCATCACGCCGAACGACGACGGCGGGGCGGAGCGGCTGCGCCGCGAGTGGATCGCCGACGCGCTCGGCGCGCATCACATGTGCCCGGCCGGCTACGTCGTCGATACGCGGCGCTATGTTCCCGACGCGGTCGGCCCGTTCGCCAACGGCGGCAACATTCTCTATACTGGCCGCTGCCTCTGAGTTGCTCGCCCGATTCACGCCGGCGCTTCCTGCCGGCCCGAACGCGGCATTTGCAGGATCGCCGGCGCTGCGGCATATCTGGCGGCAAATGCTTCTTTCGCTGGGAGGAGAACGGCGATGCCCGAGCGCAGCGTGATCCCGATATCGGCCCACCCGAACATCGGCCGCATCGACGAAGCCGAATATTTCCGCCTGTACGGCGAGTCGCTCGCCGATCCCGACCGTTTCTGGGCGGAACAGGGCCGGCGGATCGACTGGATCAAGCCTTTCACGAAGGTGCGCGACAGCTCGTTTGCCGGCGATGTGTATATCCGCTGGTATGAGGACGGCACGCTCAACGCCTCTTACAACTGCATCGACCGGCATCTCGCCACGCGCGGCGACCAGACCGCGATCCTGTGGGAAGGCGACGATCCGGCGGAAGACCGGCGCGTCACCTACCGCGAATTGCATGAGAGCGTGTGCCGCCTGGCCAACGCGCTGAAGGCGCAGGGCGTCAGGAGGGGCGACCGGGTCACGATCTATATGCCGATGATCCCCGAGGTGGCGGTCGCGATGCTCGCCTGCGCCCGGATCGGCGCGGTTCATTCGGTCGTGTTCGGCGGCTTTTCGCCCGACAGCCTCGCCGGCCGCATCGCGGATTGCCGCTCGACCGTGCTGATCACCGCCGACGAGGGGATGCGCGGCGGCCGCGCGGTGCCGCTGAAGCGCAACGCCGACGCGGCGCTGCGGCAATGCCCCGGCGTCACGACCGTTGTCGTCGTCAAGCGCACCGGCGGCGCGATCGATTGGACGGCGGGTCGCGACCATTGGTATCACGACCTCTGCGCCGCCGCCTCGCCCGACTGCCCGCCGGTGGAGATGTCGGCCGAGGACCCGCTCTACATCCTCTACACGTCGGGTTCGACCGGCCAGCCCAAGGGCGTCTTGCACACGACCGGCGGCTATCTCGTCTACGCTTCCCTGACCCACCAATACGTGTTCGACTACCGCAACGGCGAAGTCTACTGGTGCACCGCCGATGTCGGCTGGGTCACCGGCCACAGCTACATCCTCTACGGCCCGCTCGCCAACGGCGCGACGACGCTGATGTTTGAGGGCGTGCCGAACTATCCCGACCCGTCGCGCTTCTGGCAGGTCGTCGACAAGCACAACGTCAAGATCTTCTACACCGCGCCGACCGCAATCCGCGCGCTGATGCGCGAGGGCGAGGATTATGTGCGCAAGACCAGCCGCAAATCGCTGCGATTGCTGGGAACGGTCGGCGAGCCGATCAACCCCGAGGCGTGGCTGTGGTACTACGATCATGTCGGCGAGCGGCGCTGTCCGATCGTCGATACGTGGTGGCAAACGGAAACCGGCGGCATCCTGATCACCCCGATCCCCGGCGCGACGCCGCTCAAACCCGGCTCGGCGACCCGGCCGTTTTTCGGCGTCGAGCCGGTCATCGTCGATGGCGCGGGCGACCCGCAGGAGGGCCCGTGCGAGGGCAATCTGTGCCTGGCGCGCTCGTGGCCGGGCATGATGCGCACCGTGTACGGCGATCACCAGCGCTTTATCGAAACCTATTTCTCGACCTTTCCCGGCCTCTATTTCACCGGCGACGGGGCGCGCCGCGATGCCGACGGCTTCTACTGGATCACCGGCCGGGTCGATGACGTGATCAACGTCGCCGGCCACCGGCTCGGCACCGCCGAGATCGAGAGCGCGCTGGTCGCCCATCCCAAGGTCGCCGAGGCGGCCGTCGTCGGCTACCCGCACGACATCAAGGGCCAGGGCATCTATGCCTACGTGACCTTGCGCATCGACGAGGAACCGAACGAAGCCCTGCGCAGCGAACTCGTGCAATGGGTGCGCCGCGAGATCGGCCCGATCGCCGCGCCCGATCTCGTGCAATGGGCGCCGAATTTGCCGAAAACCCGCTCCGGCAAGATCATGCGCCGCATCCTCCGGAAGATCGCAGCCGACGAGCACACCCAGCTGGGCGATGTGACGACCTTGGCCGATCCCACCGTCGTCGACGATCTCGTCGACAACCGCATGAACCGCGCCGCCGGATAGGTCTACGGCGCGAGGCCGAGGCGGCTAAGCGCGGCGGGCAGGTCGGCGAAATCGTCGAGCACGGCGGCGGCGCCCAGCGTTGCCGGATCGCTGCGAGCATAGCCGTAGCGCATCAGCACGAGCCCAACCCCGGCCGCGTGGGCGACCGCGGCGTCGTTTTCGCTGTCGCCGATCATCAGACTGCGCGCCGGCGCGCCGCCGAGCTCGGCGATGAGGCGCAGCAGATGGCCGGGATCGGGCTTGCGCACCTTGTAGCGGTCGCCGCCGGCGACCCGGTCGAACAGTCGGGCGAGGCCCAGCTCGCGCAGCACGATCTCGCTCGCCCGCTGCACCTTGTTCGTGCAGACCGCGCAGCGATAGCCCTGCCGGCGCAACGCCTCGATGGTCTCGACGACGCCGGGATAGGGGCGGGTCAGCCGCGTCGCGTTGGCCTCGTAGATCGCCACGTAGCGCGGATAGGCCGCGGCGGCGTCCGCCGCGCTGCCGCCGCGCGCGGCAAAGGCGCGGGCAACCAGCGTCTGCACGCCGTCGCCGACCATCGGCTTGACCTCCGCCGGCGTCAGGGTTCCGGCACAACCGCGCTCGCGCAAGATTTCGTTAAGCGAATCGGTTAAATCTGGCACGCTGTCGATCAGCGTACCGTCGAGGTCGAAGACCAGCAGAAAACCCGCCATGCTGCGCCACCCCCGCGTCATCGTCCCGCCACACGGTGCAACAATCTGTGTGTTGGCAGAGTAGGGCGCCGCATGCAACTTAAGCCGTAACGATCGCGCTTCGTTCGCTGCGAGAACAAGGCATGAGCCGATCCCGCTTTGTTGCCATCGTCCTGGCCGCCGGCGAGGGGACCCGCCTCAATTCGGCGCGCCCGAAGGTTCTGCACGACGTGGCCGGGCAGCCGATGATCCGCCATGTGCTCGATGCGCTCGCGCCGCTCCGGCCAGCCGAGACCGTCGTTGTCCTTGGCCGCGGCATGGCGGATGTCGCCGCGGCCGTGGCGCCGGCCGGGAGCGTGATCCAGTCGCCGCCGCGCGGCACCGCCGACGCCGTCCGGGCCGCGCGTCCGCTCGTGGCCGACCGCCTCGTGGCGGGCGATATCGATTGCGTTCTGGTGCTGTTCGGCGATACGCCGCTGTTGCGCAGCGAGACGATCGCCGCGTTGCTTGAGGCACGGCGCCGGAAGCCCGCGGCCGCGGTCGCGGTGGCCGGCATGCGGCCGGCCGATCCCGGCCCCTATGGCCGCCTCGTCCAGGACGCGGGTGGCGCGCTGCTGCGCATCGTCGAGGCGAAGGACGCGAGCGCCGACGAACGCGCGATCGGGCTGTGCAACGGTGGCATCATGGCGATCGAGGGGCGCCATTTGTTCTCCCTGTTGGAC
>DATJUL010000338.1:0-2664 GCA_035502295.1 Allostellaceae bacterium
TCGCTACCCGGCACGGCGCGACGGGCACGCGCGAAGGCGCTGCCGATCACAGCCAGGGCATGTTGCTGTGCATCAATATCGAATCCCGCCGCGAGGGTATGGATCAGTAGCAGCGCACGGTCGCCGTCGGGCGAAACCCAGGCGCCGTCGCGGCTGCGCGGCCCCATGGCGCCGCCGAACTGACGCAACAACGTCCACATCTCGCCCGTCGGGTCATTGGGCAAGGTCTGCTGAATCAACATCCCGAGGTCCGAACCGAGCAACCCGAGATCGTCCACCAGCGCGGCATGCAGGCCCGCGACCGTGAAGCGATCCGCCGTTCCGCCGGCGCTGAGCAGATAGCGATTACGCCAGAAGAAATTCCGGACACCGCCAAACGTCCTGGCATCTCCGTTCAAAACCTCGACGAAAGCCGCATGCCGCCGCAATCGCTCGGCCGTGGCCTCGCTCAAGAGAGCGAGCGTGCGTGGCGGCGCGCCTTCGATGGCGAGCAGGATAAGGTGCGATGCGGCGCCCCGAGTGGCCTGCTCGGTCAGTACCTGCTGCGCCAAAGAAGCCGAACGCGGTAGAAACGCCGCCATGTCGGTTCGGAGCTGGGTCCGGCTCGCGACGGCGGCACAGGCGACGAGAAGCAGCAACCAGACACCGAGTACGAGGCGCCTATCGCGCATTGCTCACATCTTCATCGACACTCATCTCGGTCAAGTCGCCGCTGCTGCCTTCGCTTTCAACCTCGTCGATTCGGTCCCCGCTGCCTCGTATGCGGATCCATTTGACGAAATGCGCAAGCTCCGCGGCCTTCGGCTGCAACAGGAGCTGCCAATGCACCCAATCGCCCCCCAGCCCGACAGCATAGAAGCGCTTGAGCGTGGGAAGATCGCCCGCAAGCGTGGCGCGGATTCCTTCGACCAGGCCGCCGATCTCCGGATAATTTGTGAGCAGAAACGTCTGGGTCAGGTTATTCGGACCGCCCGTGATAGTGACCCGATTGCGCTCGAGCACAAACCGTTCGTGCATCGGCGTCAGCGTCACCTTCTCCATCCGGTCGGGCGCGACATAGACCAGCATCCCGGAAGTCGCCAGCGGTGCGTTCAGCATGTGCATGGTCTTGCGCTCGGTGAACTGCGCAGAGGCAGACTTGACTCTCGCGAGTTCTCGCATCAACTCTGGCAGGTTCCAATGCGAAGTGGCACCGGTCGCTTCCTGGGCCGCGGCAACCGGCGGGATCGCAGCCAGTCCGAGGCAGAAAGCAACGGAGAGCCGAACCGCGACACGGTTCAACCGCATTTCATGCCCAGAAATCGTAGAAATTGAACCAATTGAAGGGTGCCGCACGGCAGTGATGCTCGAGCCGCGTCACGTAGCGCCGCATCGTGCTGTCGAGCCACGCCTCGGCTTCCTGGGGCGGGCATTCCGATGAATCGGCGAGCATTTCAAAAAACACCTCGTAGGTGCGGCCGCCGCGATAGACGCCAACCATCATCACGACCGGGCATTGCAGCAGCATCGCGGCCCGGAACGGCCCCTGCGGAAACGCCGCCGGCGAACCGAGAAACGGGTAACGGACGAGATTCTTGCCTTCGAGATTGCGGTCGGCGAGAACGCCGATGAAGTGTCCGCGTTTCAGGCGCTCTGCGACCGCGATCAGCGAATCGAGCCGACCCAGGCCGATCACTTCCATCTCGAGCCGTGGATTGATGGCGGCCAGGGCGCTGCGGATCTTCCGCGCGTTCTCCCCGTACATCAGGAGGCTGATCGGCAGGCTATGGTGGCGCCCGATCGCCCGTACCACCTCGAAGCTGCCGAAATGAGAGCCAAACAGCATGCAGCCATCGCCACGACGCTCGATGGCACGCATGACTTCCTCGCCGTGAACACGGACGTCGAACTGCTCGCTCTGTTCGTTCAGCAGAAACACACGGTCGAGCAGGCAGGAGGCAAAGGTCAAATAATGGCGAAAGACGTCGGCAAAACGTGCCGGGTGACCGAGGACGCGCCTGAGATACTGCCGGGACCTGCGAGTCGCAGCAGTCGAGGACGCAAGGAAATAAAGGCAGATCGGGTAAAGGAACAGCCGCGCCCCCGACCGACCCAAACGCAACGCGATCCAAATGCCGAGCTTGATCAGGGGCAAGGAGCCGCGCTCGGCCCTGACCATCCATTCCTGCGCGAGCGAATTTTCGGTCATGGCCGCGTCGGCCCGATCTCGAGCGTACCCGACACCGCAAGGCCCTCGCTGCCGACCAACCGGCATTCGAATGTGACCGCCGCTTCGCGGAGAGGCTGCCACTGCACACGCATCTGATCGCCTGGCCGAACAGGCCGGAAGAATTTAGCGACGCGAATCGTGATCTCGCCACGGCGGCCATCTACTTCCGCAATGGCCTTCACGACTTCATCGAGCAGGAGAGCCCCGGGAATAATCGGGTTGGAGGGAAAGTGTCCTCGAGCGGCCGGGTGGTCACCGGCAAGGCGCACCTCGACAGATCGCCACATCGCTAACGGGACCCACCGCGGGCAGCCAGTTGTAACAGCGTCTGGCGCGAGACTTTGCCCAGCGCGTTGCGCGGCAGCTCATCGGCACAGACGAGCGGCCGGGGGAGAAACGCAGCGTCTATGCGCTCGCGCAATTCGCGCAGAATCGTTTCGGACTGCAATCCGGGC
>DATJUL010000339.1:0-19312 GCA_035502295.1 Allostellaceae bacterium
CTCGTGCAGCATCTGGCGCGAGGTGCGCACCAGCTTGTTGATCGTCTCGATCATGTGCACCGGGATGCGGATCGTGCGCGCCTGGTCGGCGATCGAGCGGGTGATCGCCTGGCGGATCCACCACGTCGCATAGGTCGAGAATTTGTAGCCGCGGCGGTATTCGAATTTGTCGACCGCCTTCATCAGCCCGATGTTGCCCTCCTGGATCAGGTCGAGAAACTGCAGCCCGCGGTTCGTGTATTTCTTGGCGATCGAGATGACGAGCCGCAGATTGGCTTCGACCATCTCCTTCTTGGCGCGGCCGGCCTCGCGCTCGCCGCGCTGCACGGTCTGCACGACGCGGCGGAATTCGCTGACCGGCAGCCGCGCGTCATACGCGATCTGGGCGATCTGGGCGCGATGCTTGGCGACTTCGGCGGCGTGGCGCTCGGCAAATTTGGCCCAGTCGCGGCCGGGCAGCAGCGCCACGCGTTCGAGCCAATCGCCCGACAACTCATCGCCCATGTAATATTGCACGAATTCCGCGCGCCGGATGCCGTCGCCCTCGGCCAGCCTGAGCAGCCGGCCCTCCTCGCCGACGAGGCGCCGGTTGAGCTCGTAATGCTGCTCGACAAGATGCTCGATGCGGGTGTTGTTGAAGCGGATGTGCTGCAACAACTCGATCAGTTCCAGTTTCAGCTTGTCATAGCGGCGCTCGGTGGCGCGCGGCAGTTGGACGCCCTTGACCAGCGCCGCGATGCGCTGCTCCTGCACCTTGGCGATGCGCCGGTGGGCCTCGGCAACCGCATCGAAGATTGCGGCCATGCCGGGTTTCAGCTGGGCTTCCATCGCCGCCAGCGAAATCGAGCTGTCCTCGCCGTCGCCGTCTTCGCCCTCCGCCTCGGCCTCCAGCTCCGCGAGCTCGCCGACTTCGTCGCCCGCTTCGGCTTCGGCCTCGGCGGCCGCATCGGCCTCGGCCGGCGCCGGGTCCGGCTTGGCGACGATCGGCGCCGGATCGTCGATGTTGGCGGCGACAAAAGTCGCGTCGAGATCGATGATGTCGCGCAGCAGGATTTTGTTTTCGTTGAGCGCATCGCGCCACAACAGCAGCGCACGCACGGTCAAGGGGCTCTCGCAGAGGCCGCCGATCATCATGTCGCGGCCGGCCTCGATGCGCTTTGCGATGGCGATCTCGCCCTCGCGCGACAACAGCTCGACCGAACCCATCTCGCGCAGATACATGCGCACGGGGTCGTCGGTGCGGCCAATGTCGTCGTCATCGACATTGCCGCGCACCTCGCTCTCGGCGTCCTCCGCCTCGGCCTCGGCCGGCTCCTCGCTTTCTTCGCCCTCGACGACGTTGATGCCGAGTTCGGACAGCATCGTCATCGTGTCCTCGATCTGCTCCGAGGACACCTGATCGGGCGGCAGCGCAGCGTTCAGCTCGTCATAGGTCAGATAGCCGCGCTCCTTGCCGCGCACGACGATCTTCTTGATCGCAATGGCGACCGAATCGAGCAGCGGCGCCTCGGCCGCATCCTCGCGATTATCCGCCGTATCCGCCGCCGTGACCGCTCTGCTGCTCGCCATGCCACCATCCCTCGACCTTGCGCATCCGGGTTTACTCGGGGGGCGCGAGATTACCGCCGATGCGCCCCTGCCATGCGGCCGTCGCGCCGCTCCTCACCCCCACTCCGTCCCGCCGATCGGGCCGTCCTGCAGCTCGTGTTCCTTTTGCGCGAACAGCCGCTCCAGATCATCATCGGACAGTTCCGTTCCGGCGCCGCGTCCGGCCGCCTCGCGCGGCTCGGCGCGCCCGGCATTCAGGATCTGAAGGAGCTCGCGCAGCCCTCGGTTGATCACGTCGGGGTCGTCTCCTCCGCCCGCGGCAAAGCCTGCGTGCTGTGCGATCGTAACCGCCAAGGCACCGACGATCTCTGTGTGGCCGCAAAGGGCTAAGTGTTGCCGGAATGCCCCGGCGTCAAGCCCCAAACGGGTATTCGCGACCTCTAGAATCGCACGCCGGAGACTGTCAAGCGCCGGCTCGGGAATATCCACTGCGGCAATCTCTTCGACCCACGCCTCGATCAGAGCGGGGTGCCGCAGGAACAAGCCGAGAAACACTTCGCGGTTGCGGCGGCCGGGCGGCGGCGGTGGCGCGAAGCCGGGCAGCCGATCGGGCTGGGCCGGCTTGCCCCGCCAGGGTGCGCGCGGCGCGGCCGGCATGGCGCGACCGTCGCGGCCGAGCGCGAACAGCCGGTCGCGCAGAAACCGGCGGTATTCGCTGTGTACGCCGCGGTCGGCAATCAGCGCGGCTTGCGCCATCAGCCGGCGTTCCAAATCGGCGCGGCGTTCCGGCGTATCGCAGGGCTGCGCCTGCAACTCCGTCTCCCACAGCACGTCCGACAACGGCCGGGCGGCGGCCAGCAGCGTGGCAAGCGCCGGCGGACCGCCGCCGCGAATCAGCGAATCCGGGTCTTCTCCGGCGGGCAATGTCGCGAAGCGCAGACTGCGGCCCGGCTGCAACAGCGGCAAGGCGCGCAGGAGGGCGCGCCAGGCGGCACGCTGCCCGGCCGGGTCGCCGTCGAAGCAGATGACGGGTTCCGGTCCGAGGCGCCACAGTTCGGCGAGCTGCGCCTCGGTCAGCGCCGTGCCGAGCGGCGCGACGGCGCCGCCGAACCCGGCGCGATGCAGCGCGATCGCATCCATGTAGCCTTCGACGACGATTGCCGGCGCCGCGGGCTCGCGGGCGATATGGGCGCGCGCCGCGGCCCAGGCATAGAGCACGCGGCCTTTTTCGAAGACCGGCGTATCGGGCGAATTGAGGTATTTCGGCTGCTCGTCCCCAAGCGTGCGGCCGCCGAACGCGATCGTGCGACCGGCGCGGTCGCCGATCGGAAAGATGACCCGGCCGCGGAAATAGTCGTACGGCGCGCCGCCGTCGTCGGGCACGCGGATGAGGCCGGCTTCGCGCAGCAGCGCCTCGGGGAATTCGCCCGCCAGCGCCCGGCGCAGCGCCTGGCGATCCTCCGGCGCCCAGCCGAGGCGGAAGCGGCGAATCGTGTCGTCGTCGAGGCCGCGCCGCGCCAGATAGTCGCGGGCGCGGGCGCCGGTAGGCGACCACAATTGCCGCTCGTAGAAATCGGCGGCGGCGGCGAGCGCCTCCAGCAAGGTCTTCTGGCGCTGCGCGCGTTCGCGCTCCTCTCGCGTCTGCTGCGGCACCGCGATGCCGGCGTCGCTCGCCAGCCGCTCGACCGCCTCGATGAAGTCGAGGTTGTCGGCGCGCATGACAAACCCGATCGCATCGCCGTGCGCGCCGCAGCCAAAGCAGTGGAAGAAGCCCTTGTCCTCGACGACGTAGAAGGACGGCGTCTTCTCGTTGTGGAACGGGCACAGCCCGCTGTGTTCGCGGCCGCGGCGGACGAGACGCACGCGGCGTCCGACCAGATCGGACAGCGATACGCGGCTGCGCAGCTCGTCGAGGAACCCCGGCGGAAAGGCCACGGTGTCTCGGTTCTCCCCACCCCATCCGGCACGTCAATCGTCGTGCCGGCGCGCCGATCATACCGCCGACGGGGGCGGGCAGGGGAGTCCACTCGCTCCCTGCCGTGGAAATTCCTCGGGGCGTCGCGCGTGCGACGGTATCACCCAACGGCCGGCGCTTGGCGCTCGGCGGCCCGCCGCCTATAACGGCCGGAGCCGAGCCACGACCCGCTCGCCGCTTCTGTCACCGGAACGACCGGCGCCGATGCCGCTTTTTGCCATCCCGTTTCCCGCGATCAGCCCGGTGGCGATCGCATTCGGCCCGTTCGCGATTCGCTGGTACGCGCTGGCCTACATCGCCGGTCTCTTGATCGGCTGGCGCTATTGCCTCTATTTGACGGCGCGCCCGCCTGCTCTGGTGCGGGCCAACGACATCGACGATTTCCTCGTCTGGGCAACGCTCGGCGTCGTGCTGGGCGGCCGCATCGGCTACATCCTGTTCTACAATCTGCGGCTTTATCTGCAGCAGCCGCGGCAGATGCTGGAGGTGTGGCACGGCGGCATGTCGTTTCACGGCGGCGCGCTCGGCGTCACGCTCGCGCTTTACCTGTTCACGCGGAAGCGCGGCCTGCGGCTCTTCGCGCTTGCCGACATCATCAGCGAAGCGATCCCGATCGGGCTGTTTTTCGGCCGCATCGCCAATTTCATCAACGCCGAGCTGTACGGCCGCCCGGCGCCATTGTGGGCGCGTGGCGTCGCCGTCATCTACCCGACCGATCCCTTGCAGATCCCGCGCTGGCCGAGTGAGATTTTCGAAGCCGTGCTCGAGGGCATCTGTCTGTTCCTGGTGCTGTTCGTCGCCGAGCGGCGCGGCCTGCGGCAGCGGCCTGGCCTTGTCACCGGCATTCTGTTGGCGGGCTATGCGGTCGCGCGAATCACCGGCGAGTTCTTCCGCCAGCCCGACCCGCAGCGCGGCTATTTCACGTGTTCGGTCCTGTGCACGACGGAGGGGCAGATCCTGTCGCTGCCGGTGCTGGCGGCCGGCATTGCGATCATCTGGTGGGCGGCGCGAACGCGGACGGCGAAGGCGAAGGCGACGTGACGGCGCGCTGCGGCCTTGCCGCCAGGCTCGCCGCGCGCATCCGGCGCGACGGGAAGCTGTCGGTCGCCGCCTTCATGACGATGGCGCTGCACGATCCGGAGCAAGGCTACTACGCGCGCCGCGACCCGATCGGCCGTGCCGGCGATTTCATTACGGCGCCCGAGGTCAGCCAGATTTTCGGCGAGCTGATCGGGCTCTGCCTGGCCGACTGGTGGCAGCGCGCCGGGCGGCCTCGGCCCTTCATCCTCGCCGAACTCGGCCCCGGAAGCGGCACGCTGATGGCCGATCTGCTGCGCGCCGCCGCGACCGTGGCGGATTTTCGCGGCGCGCTCCAACTTCACCTCGTCGAGGCGAGCCGGCGTTTGCGCGAGGCGCAGCAGCGCCGGCTCGGCGCCGCGCGGCCGCAATTCGCGGTTGCCTTCGACGATTTGCCGACGGGGCCGCTGCTGCTCGTCGCCAACGAGTTTCTCGATGCCTTGCCGATTCGGCAGTTCGTGCGCGGCCGCGCCGAGTGGGCCGAGCGGCTTGTCGGGCTCGATGCCGACGACCGGCTGGTCTTCGCACCTGGGCCGGAAAGCCGGGCCGCGACTCTGCTCGTGCCGGAGCATTTGCGTGGCGAACCGGCCGGCACGATCGTCGAAATCTGCCCGGCGGCAGCGGCGCTGGCGGCCGCGCTTGGCGCCCGATTCACGGCCGCGCCCGGCCTCGCGCTGTTTGTCGATTACGGCCATCGCGCGAGCCGGCCGGGCGCGACGCTGGCGGCGGTGCGGCGCCACGCGGCGGCCTCGGTGCTCGACGATCCCGGCGATTGCGATCTCAGCGCGCATGTCGATTTCGCGGCGTTCGCAGCGGCGGCGCGGGCCAAGGGCGCGCTCGTGCATGGGCCGGTGCCGCAACGGCAATTCCTGTTGTCGCTCGGCGCGGAGCAGCGGTTGGCCGCGCTGGCGGCCAACGCGACGCCAGCGCAGCGCGAGGCGTTGCAGAGCGGTCTTAACCGCTTGATCGCGCCCGAAGAGATGGGCACCCTGTTCCAGGTCCTGGCGCTGACCTCGCCGGGTCTGCCGGCGCCTTCCGGCTTCGCATGACCGGGCGACCATGATCACCTTCGCCGCGCTCGCCTCCGATCCCGCCGTTCGCCATGCCTGTTTTACCCGTGAAGGCGGGGTCAGCGACGGCATCTATGCCTCGCTCAATTGCGGCTTCGGCTCGAAGGACGATCCGCGCGCGGTCGCCGAGAACCGCGCGATTGCCGCGGCGCGGCTCGGGCTCGCGCCCGATCGCCTCGTCAGCTGCCACCAGGTGCACGGCACGACGGTTGTCCATGTCGAGCGGCCGTGGCGGCGCGAGGACAACCCGCGCGCCGACGGCATGGTGACGCGCGTGCCGGGGATCGCGCTGGGCATCCTGGCGGCCGATTGCGCCCCGGTGCTGCTGGCCGATCCGGCGGCACGTATCATCGGCGCGGCGCATGCCGGTTGGCGCGGCGCGCTCGCCGGAATCATCGAGGCGACGATCGCGGCGATGGAAGCGCAAGGCGCCCGGATCGAGCGTATCCGTGCCGGCATCGGCCCATGTATCGCGCAGCAATCCTATGAGGTCGGCGCCGAGTTTGCCGCGGCCTTTGCCGCCGGCGATGCGTCGAGCGGCGGGTTTTTTCGGCCGGCCGAGCGCCCAGGGCATTTCCTGTTCGACCTGCCGGGCTATCTCGCGCATCGATTGGCGCGGCTGGGATTGGCCGCGGTGGAGCGGACGGATCATGACACCGCTGCCGAGGAGGGACTGTTCTTCAGCTATCGTCGCGCCTGTCGCCGCGGCGAAGGCGATTATGGCCGGCTCCTCGGCGCGATCGCGCTCGCGGCATAATTTCACGAGCGAACCGGCCGCGGCGCGGTGTCGCGGCCGGTTGGCGCTGCTGCTGGCGCTGGCGGTCGCGTCCTGCCAACCGCTGCCGCACCCGTTCGCTGACGACAAGCCGCCGGCCGCGCTCTTGCAGGTGCGCGACACCTCCGGCATTTCCATCGCGCCGGTGGTCGGTCGGCCGGCCGCCGTCGGCGAGAGGCTCGCCGACGCAATGGCCAAGGCCTTCCTGAAGCGCGACATCCCGGCGAGCGCCAAGACCAGCAGCCTCGACAGCTATCAGCTCTACGGCCGGCTCGTCGAATCGCGCCCGCGCGACGGCAGGGTGACCCTGCTGGCGTCATGGTGGCTCTACGACGCCGCGGGGAAAATCGTCGGCAAGCGCAGCGCCGAAATTGTCGCCGCGGCGGGCGGCGGGCGCTCCGCCGCGGCGGCGCCGATCGCCCGGCTGGCGAGCCTTAGCGCCGACAAGCTCGCGCCGCTCATTATCGGCAAACAACCGGCCGCTCCGCCGCCGACGCCCGAGGCCGGCCGCATCCGCGTCGCGATCGGCAAGGTCGTCGGCGCACCCGGCGACGGGGCGAGTTCGCTGCAGACGGCGATCACGGCCGTGCTGCAGCGGCAGAATTTGGCGATCGTCGCTCGCGGCGGCAAGGCCGATCTGCATATCACGGCCGACGTGACCGTCTCGCCGGCCGCGCAGGGCAGACAGCACGTCAAAATCGTCTGGCATGTGCGGCGCGGCGACGGCACCGAGATCGGCACGGTCGCGCAGCAGAACGATGTGCCGCAGGGTCAGCTCGCCGGTCCGTGGGGCGCCGTCGCCTATGATGTCGCGAGTGCGGCCGCGGGCGGGCTGATGCAGCTGGTCGAGCGCGGCGCGCCGCCTGCGAGCGCGACACAGGCGGCAAACCGGCCGCAATGAGCGACCGAATCGAACGCATCGGCGCGCGGTCGGGCTGCCGGGCGCGTTGCCGCCCGCTAATTCTGGCCGGCGCGATGTTGCCCCGATAGGATGGCGAGCGATAGCCGTATCGCCGCGACGGTCCATCGCAGCCCCATCCCAGCCCGTCCGACGCGATGCTTGATACCGCTCTTGTGCTGCTCGTCATTGCCGGCCTGTTGGCGATTGTCGGCCTCTGCCAGCCGCTGGCGGTCTGGCTGCGCCTGCCGGCCTCGGTGCTGTTGGCGGCGATCGGCGTCCTGATCGGCCTGGCGCCGGTCGTTTCGGGGTGGCTGGGGCTGGCGCGTTCGGTCGATCACGCAGCCGAGCTGTTCGCCGGGCTGCCGGTCAGCGCGACGATGCTGCTCTATGTTTTTCTGCCGCTCCTCGTGTTCGAGGCCGGCATCGTCACCGATGTCCGCCGCACGGTCGAGGATGCGGCGGCGATCCTGGTTTTGGCGGTCATCGTCACGGTGTTCACAATGGCGGCGATCGGGCTGGCGCTGTGGCCGTTGGCGCGGATGCCGCTGGCGGTGTGCCTGCTCCTCGGCTCAATCGTCGCGACGACCGACCCGGCCGCGGTCATTGCGGTGTTTCGCGATGTCGGCGCGCCGGCGCGGCTGACCCGGCTGGTCGAGGGCGAAGCGCTGCTCAACGACGCGGCGGCGATCGCGCTGTTTATCGTGTTGCTCGGTATGATCGTGGCTGGCGGCCAGCCCGATATCGCCGCCGGCTTCGGCGCGTTTGCGGCGGCGTTTGTCGGCGGCGGCGCGGTTGGTTTCGTGTTCGGCCGCATCCTCTTATGGATCGTGCCGCATCTCGGCGACGATCGGCTGGCCGAGGCGACGATGTCGGTCGCGTTCGCCTATCTCGCGTTTATCGTCGCCCAGCATTTCCTTGACCTTTCCGGCATCGTCGCGGTGCTCGCCGCGAGCCTGACCACGGCGGCGCTCGGACCCGCCCGCATCGCGCCGGAAAACTGGTCGTTCCTTGTCGAAATGTGGGAACAGATTGCGTTCTGGGCCCGCTCGCTGATCTTCATTCTCGCCGCGATCCTGGTGCCGCGCCTCTTGACCGAGATCGGCTGGCGCGACCTGTTGCTGCTCCTCGTGCTGATTGCCGCCGCGTTCGGCGCCCGCGCCTTTGCGCTGTTTGTGCTGGTGCCGCCGCTCGAACACTTTCGGCTCACCGAACGCATCGACCGCTCCTACAAGCTGGCGATCATTTGGGGCGGGCTGCGCGGCGCGCTGACCCTCGTGCTCGCGCTGGCGGTGACCGAAAACCCGGCGATCCCGCATGATATCCAGCGCTTTGTCGCGGTGCTGGCGACCGGGTTCGTGCTGTATACGCTGTTCGTCAACGGCACGACGCTGCGCCCGGTGATCGGGTTGTTGGGCCTCGATCGGCTGTCGCCGCGGGAGCGCGCCTTGCGCGATCGCATCCTGGCGCTGGTGCATGCCGAGGCCGGGGAAGCGGCGCGCGAGATCGCCCGCACCCATGGGATCTCGCCGGAAACGGTCGATCGCGTCGTCGTGCCGGATGATCCCGGCCGCGATGAAAGGGCGGCGGACGGCGACGCGATCAGCGAGCGCGATCGGCTGGCGATCGCGCTGGTCGCCCTTGCCAACCAAGAGCGCCTGTTGGCGCTCGAGTTGCGCGGCGACCGCATCGCGGCGCCGGCGGCGGTGCAGGTCCTGCTCGGCAACGCCGACGCGCTGGCCGAGGCGGCGCGGCGCGAGGGGCGGCTCGGCTATCAGCGCGCGAGCGAGCGGACGCTGGCGCTGAGCGCGCCGTTCCGCATTGCTTATTTCCTCTATCGCCGGCTCGGAATCGTGCGGCTGTTGGCCGACCGGCTGGCCGATCGGGTCGAGCGCCTGTTGCTGATGCGCTTCGTCATCGAACGGCTGGTCGCGTTCAACGACCGGCAGATCGCGCTGCTGGTGGGGCCGCGCATCGCCGCAATCTGCCGCGATATCATCGACCGGCGGCGGCGGGCGATCACCGATGCGCTCGATGCGCTGCGGCGGCAATATCCAGGCTATGTGGCGGAGCTCGAGGTGCGGTTTCTGCGGCAGTCGGCGCTGCGCCACGAGCTGATGCGCTATCAGAGCCTCTATGAGGAGGGGCTGATCCCGCGCGAGCTTTACGACGACCTGCGGCGCGGCGTCATCGGCAACCGCGCCGCGGCCGAGCGGCCGCGCTTCGATATCGGCCTCGATACCCACCGGCTCGTGACGCGCCTCGACCTGCTCGCCGGCCTCGACGAAGGGCAGCTCGACCGCGTCTGCCGGTTGTTGCGGCCGCGCCTCGCGGTGCCCAACGAAGCGATCATCCGCCGCGGCGAGCGGGGCGACGCGGTGTTCTTCATCGCCTCGGGCGCGGTCGAAGTGCGCTTTGCCGCACGCCGGCTGCGGCTCGGCACCGGCGAATTTTTCGGCGAGATGGCGCTGCTGCGCGGACGGGTGCGGCAGGCCGATGTCGTCGCGTTGACCCATTGCCAGCTGCTGGTGTTGCGCGAGGCCGACTTCGCCCGGTTTCTCGCCGCCAACCCGGCGGCGCGCACCGCCATCCAGAACGTGGCGGCGGCGCGGCAGGAGCTGAATGCCGCGGTTTCCTCGCCGACCGGCCCGCTATGAGCGTCGGGATACGAGCGGTCGGCCCGAAGGAAAACGTCCTACCGTGGTATTCCGACCCTCGAAGGCGATCGTGCCGCTGATCGATCTGTCAATTATGGCGAATAATCGACGCGAATTTTAGGCAGAATTTGTCGGTAGTTGCTGTATCGCAATTGCGGTCGATGGCCACGCCCGCGGCGCATCAGGACGCTTTTAACCGGCATTTTAACTAACTCCTGTCCGGCATCGCAGCGCTTTTTACCAGTTGTTCACGCCGATGACGAATAAGTGCGGCGTCTGCCAACGCTGATTGGTCGTTTCTTCGTCGCCCCCACGACGGAAACGACGGGAGTAGCCCCCGATGCCCGACTCCTATATGGAGCCGTTCCCGGCCGAGACGCTGGTCGAGAACATTCCGCGCGAGACCTTGACCGGCAGCATGCGGGACTTCCGCGAACTGCACGGCACCGACCTCTTGGGCCGCGTCGCGCCGTTTTATCGTTGGCAGGAAGCGCGCCGGCTGCACGGTTACTGGCCCTACTCCAAATCGACCGAGGAGGCGCCGCAACCGGTCTGTTCGGCGCGGGACGATTCCGGGCGAGCGTTCCGCGGCGTCAATTTCGCCTCGCAGGACTATCTGGGGCTCGCCTCGCACCCGCAGATCAAGGCCGCGGCAAAGGCGGCGATCGACGAGTACGGCGTGCACAGCGCCGGCTCCTCCGCCCTTGCCGGCAACACGAAATATTCGCTGGCGCTGGAACGCGCCGTCTCCGAATTCCTCGATCTGGAGCACACCATCCTCTATCCCACCGGTTGGGCGGCGGGATACGGCGTCATCAAGGGCCTCGTGCGGCCGGACGATCACGTCGTCATGGACGGCCTGGCGCACGCCTGCCTGCAGGAGGGCGCCTATTCGGCAACCCGTAATGTCCACCTGCACGGTCACTTGAAGCTCGACGCGGCCCGCCGTCACCTGCAGAAGATCCGCGCGCGTGATACGAAAAACGCCATTCTGGTGGTGACCGAGAGCCTGTTTTCAATGGATTCGGACACCCCGGATTTGTTGGCGCTGCAGGCGCTGTGCCACGAATACGACGCGCGCCTCTTGGTCGATGCGGCGCACGATCTCGGCTGCATCGGGTCCGAGGGGCGCGGCCATATCGGCGTGCAGCGGATGCTCGGCAAGATCGACATCGTGATGGGGAGCTTTTCGAAGACGTTCGCCTCCAACGGCGGCTTTGTCGCCTGCCGGTCGCCGGCGGTGCGCGAGTACCTCAAGTTTTACGGCTGCTCGGCGACCTTTTCGAACGCGCTGTCGCCAGTGCAATGCGCCATCGTGCTGCAGGCGTTCGGCATCCTCGGGTCGGAGGAGGGCCGCCGGCTGCGCAGGCGCCTGCTGGACCGCGCGGTCTATCTGCGCACACAGCTGCGCGCCGCTGGTTTTGAGGTGATCGGCGAGCCGTCGGCCATCGTGCCCGCGGTCGTCGGTCCGGAGGCGCTCGCGCGCATGGTGAGCCGTCTTTTACCGGCCCTGGGCGTCGTCGCCAACATGGTGGAATTCCCCGCGGTCGCCAAGGGCGCTGCGCGCTTCCGCCTGCAGGTCATGGCGAGCCACTCGCACGAGAACGTCGATGACCTCGTCGATGCTCTGCGCGGCGCTACCGACGCCGCCCTCAGCTCGTATCGGCGTTACCGCGCGGTCGCGGCGGACACCCACAACCAACAAGCGACGGGAGCATAGCGATCATGATTGTTTCCGGCCGCCTTCTGGCAATCGACGACAACCGGGACGCCGCCGAGCTTGTTGTGCGAGTGGCGCGGCGTTGCGGCTACGAGGCGCGCCTGCTGGCCGACCAAGCGGAACTGCCGCAGGCGCTCAGCGAGTGGCAGCCCGATGTCTTGACGCTCGACCTCTGCATGCCCGATGCCGACGGCATCAGCCTGTTTTCGGTGCTGCAGGCGGGCAAGTTCGCCGGCGACGTGATCATCATCAGCGGCCAGGATGACTGGTTGCGAAAGGTCGCGGGGCGGCTGGCGGGCGTGCACGGTCTGCGCGTCGCCGACGATCTCGCGAAACCGGTCGATCTGCGCAAGTTGGGGGATTTGCTCACGCGGCTGCGCACCGGCCCCGCGCCGCCGGCGGCATTCGGCAACGGTGCGGTCTCAACCGTCGGTTAACCGAATTTCGCTAGAATCGACTGCATCGCACCTTAAGCTTTCACGGCGGATGTCAAGATGATCGCTTCTCTTCGCCTCGCGCCATTCCGGCTCTACCCGCTGCTCGACTGGTTCGTGCCGGAAAAAATGAAGGCGGAAGCCGAGTCGCTGCGCCGCGCCCGCATGTTTCTGATCAGTCACCTGTTCGGTCCGTTCCTCGGCCATACGATCTCGCTCTACATCCTGGTGATCGGCCCGGCGCCGGATGCGGCCTGGTGGATTTTCTTCAGTGTCATCACGCTGTTCTGGGCATTTCCGCTGCTGTTGAAGATCACCGGCTGGTTCGTGCCGCTGGCGCTGATTTCCGTGCAGAATCTGATCTTCACCATCCTGTGGGGTTGCTACCACTACGGCGGCATGTCTTCGCCGCTCATTCCCTGGGTCATCACCGTCCCGCTGCTGGCCTTCTTTTATCTTGGCTCCGGTCAGGGTGTGCGGATTTTCGTTCTGGCAATCATCCTGCTAAATCTAGGCAGTTTCTACCTGGTCTATTGCTTTGGACACGGCTTTCCGCAGCACATTGCGCTCGCCCAGCTGTCGGGTCTCGGTATCGTGTCGACCGTCTGCGCGTCGGTCTACGTCTCGATGATGGCGCTCTATTACGCGAATATCGCGATGTCGCAGTCGGATCTCGAGCGCGAGGTCAAGCGCCGCCTGGAAACCGCGACACAGCTGCGCGAAGCGACAAAGGAAGCCGATCGCGCGAACCAAGCGAAATCGGAATTTCTCGCCAAGCTCGGCCATGAGCTTCGCACCCCGCTCAACGCCGTGATCGGCTACAGCGAAATCATGCTGGAGGATGCCGGGATCGCCGAGCGCCGGCAGCAATCGTTCGATCTGAAGAAAATCCACAGTGCCGGCAACCACCTCCTGAAGCTGATCACCGATCTGCTCGACCTGTCGAAGCTCGAGGCCGGCAAAATGGAGCTGTTCGTCGAGACCGTCGACGTGCGGTCGCTGATTGAAGGGGTCGCCGGCGAATACCGGAACGCCGCCGCGGCCGCGGGCAACGCGCTGACGGTCGATATCGACCCGGCCATCGACACGATCGAGGGCGACGCGACCAAGCTGCGCCGCGCCCTCGCCGATCTGGTCGACAATGCGATCCGCTTTACGACCAACGGCACGGTCACGATCACCACCCGCGGCGATGGCGAGTGGCTGCGGCTTGCGGTGCGCGATACCGGCATCGGCATCGAAAAGCGCCGGCTCGCAACGCTGTTCGAGAATTTCGAGGAGCCGGAGGAAGCCACGACCAGCAAGTACGGCGAGACTGGGCTGGGGCTGCCGCTGAGCCAGCGTCTGTGCCGCTTGATGCGCGGTGACATCGCCGTCGAAAGCAGCCTGGGCGAGGGATCGTGTTTTACGATCCGCGTGCCGACCGCGTTGCGCGACGGCGCGATGGCGGAGGGCGACGAGGCCGCGGCGCGCGACGCGCGGCAGCGCGCCCGGGGCAGTCTCGTCCTGGCGATCGACGACGATCCTGGGGTCCTCGAACTGCTGCAACGCATTCTGGCGAAGGAGGGGTACACGCCGGTCATTGCGGCCAGCGCCTTCGAAGGTCTCGAACTTGCCAAGAAACTCGTGCCAGCCCTGATCATCCTCGATGTGTTCATGCCGGAACTCGACGGCTGGCAGCTCTTGAAGCTGTTGCGGAAGGATGCCGCGCTGGGCGACAGCCGGATCATCATGCTGACGGTCGATGACAACGTGCAGAAGGGACTGGCGCTCGGCGCCGATGCGCATCTGGTGAAGCCGATCGACCGGCAGGCGCTGCTGCGCCTGATCAGTCATCTTGGGGTCGAGCCTTCCTCTTTCGGAGCGCGGCTGCTCGACCGGCCGGCAGCGCATCTTCTGGAAGACGCGCAAGTCTGAAAATCCGCAGAACGGAGCGCAATCGCAATGGCCAAAATCCTGTTGGTCGAAGACAACGAAGACAATCGCGACATGCTCGGCCGCCGGCTGACGCGGCACGGTTTCGCGGTGTGCTACGCCATCGACGGTCCGAGCGGCGTCCATATGGCGCATAACGAATTGCCGGATGTCATCCTGATGGACATTGCGCTCGGCGAGATGGACGGCTGGGAAGCCACCCGCCTCATCAAGGACGACCCGCGCACCGCCGCCATTCCGGTCATCGCCTTGACCGCGCATGCGCTGGCCAGCGATCGCGCCCGCAGCGTCGCGGTCGGCTGCGCCGATTACGACACGAAGCCGGTCGATCTGCCGCGGCTGCTCGGCAAGATTAACGCCTGCCTGTCCAGCGCGGCGCGGGCCGCGTGAGGCGCCGGCGATGTGGCGACGCAGCTTTCTCGCTCTGATCGACTGGTTCGTGCCGCCGTCGCTGCGCGGCGAAACCGCCCCGTTCTGGCGTGCGCGGATCTTTGTCATCAGCCATCTGTTCGGCCCCGCGCTCGGCGCGTCGATCGTCGGATATCTGTTCAGGCTTGATCCCGATCACCTTCAGGTCTGGGTTATCGCGGCCTGCGACCTGGTGTTTGTGCTGCTGCCGTTCGGCCTCAAGCTGACCGGGCGGCTGGCGCCGCTCGCGCTCACGTCCGTCGCGACGCTGACCTTCGTCTCGCTCTACGGCTCGTACTATTACGGCGGGGTCAGTTCGCCGTTTCTGCCGTGGGTGCTGGTAGCGCTGCTGCTCGGGTTCTTCTATCTGCGCGAGCGGCCGCTCTTGCTGTTCAGCGTTTACGGTGTCAACTTCGCGGCCTTCTGCATCGCCTATCTGGTCAATGGCGGGTTTGCGCAGCGCATTCCGGCCTCCGGCCTCGCCGGCGTCGGCATTCTGTCGGTCGCCTGCGCGACAATCTATACGGCGATGATGGCGATCTACTACGCCAGCATCGTGACCTCGCAGTCGCAGCTGGAGCAGGAGGTGCAGCGCCATCTGGCGACCGCGGTCAAGCTGCGCCAAGCCAAGGAAAATGCGGAGCGCGCCAATCGCGCGAAATCGGTGTTTCTGGCCAAGATGAGCCACCAGCTGCGCACGCCGCTCAACGCGGTCATCGGCTACAGCGAGATCCTGCTGGAAGACGACGAACTCGGCGCCAACGGCGAGCACATCTCCGACCTGAAGCGCATCAACAGCGCCGGCAAGCACCTGCTGGCGCTCGTCACCAACGTTCTCGATCTCTCGAAGATCGATTCCCCGAACGTCGATCTGTCAATCGAGTCGTTCGATCTGAAGACGTTCATCGAGGAGGTGGCCGATACGTGCCGCAGCCTTGTCCTCAACAACGGCAACGAATTCAAGATCGAATTCGGCGAGCGGCTCGGCGTCGTCAATTCCGACCCGATGCGGTTGCGCCAAGCGCTGCTCAATCTGTTGAGCAATGCCGGCAAGTTTACCAAGCGCGGCACGGTGACGCTGTCGGTCCGCCGCGAGGAGCGGAGCGGCACCGATTGGCTCAAGCTCGCGGTGCGCGACAGCGGGATCGGCATCAGCCGCGAGCATCTCGCGCGCCTCTTTACGGCTTTCAACCAAGCCGAAGCCTCGACCTCCAGCCGCTACGGCGGCACCGGGCTCGGTCTCGCGCTGAGCCAGTCATTGTGCCGCGCGATGCGCGGCGAAATCACGGTCGAGAGCGAACTCGGACGCGGCTCGTGCTTCACGATCGAGATGCCGGCCCGCCTGGACCCGGCGGCGGCGATGCCCGCCGCAAGGCCGTCCGCGCCGGAGGTGGCCGCGCATATCACGGCGGTCGCTGCCTGACCCGCGGGGTTGAGCCGGCGCCGGCGCGAAGGAAGAGCCCGATGTTGACGCGTCTGTTGACCGCGTTCTGTCTGCGTCCCGCCGCCGCGGCGCCGGACGCCGAACCGAGCCGGCACCGATCGGGCACCGCCGGCAGCGCCGGTCCGGCCGGTTTTTGCCCGGCCGGGGACAGCGTAAGCCACATGCGGGCCCTCGCCGGATGCTGCGCCGACGGTCTCTCCGCACTGGCCTACGCCCAGTTTGCCGACCTCCTCGAACCACCCCCGATTCCGCCGCATCAGGATCCCGAGCCGGCCGCAAGATCGCGGTAGAGCCGCGCGCAGCGCCGTTATCGTCGCGCGAAAAACCCGCGCTCCGCCGGGCATAATCGGCCTAAAATCGGCGGGTTCCGGCACGGAGGCGGGGCGACGATGCGGCGGGCGATCGAGAATGTCGGCGGACGCGGCTGGCGGCGGTTGGGTCGGCTGGCCGCGGCAATCATCCTGTGCGCGCTGCTGACGGCGATGCCGGGATCGACGGCCGAGGCGGCAGCCGCGCCGTCGCCGTCGGCAGCGGGCGGCATGGACAATGCGATGAGCTCGTCCGGCTGGCTGCAGCAGGTCTTCATTCAGCTCGAGGACGAGGCGACCTCGGATGTCGGCATGCTGCCCGACACGCCGGGCGCGATCGCCCGCGAATGGCGCACGTTTGACCGGCACGGCTCCGCGCTCGGCGCGCTCGGCAATGTCGGCTGGGTGGCGCTGCTGACGGCCCTGGCGGTGCTCGCGGAGACCGCGACGGCGCGCGGCCTGACGCGGCGGCTGCGCCGCCGGTTGCGGGTGCGCCCGGAGGGACCCTCGGTCGGCGATCTGCTGCGGCTGGCGGTCTGCGACGCCGTCGGATTTGCCGTGTTCGTCGCGGTCTTTGTGCACGGCCGGCATTGGTTGACTAACGCCGGAGTTGCCGTCGCGCTGATCGTCTTTGCATCCGAGGCGTTGATCCGCTGGCGTCTCGCGGTGGTGTTTGTCGGCGTGATCCTGCGCCCCGCCGATCCGTCGGCGCGGCTCATCGGCATCGACGATCGCGAAGCCCATCGGCTCGCCCGGTTCATATCGGCGGCGATCCTGGCGATCGTCCTCTTGGTCGGCTTCGGCCGCTATGGGCTGATGGGCGAGGCCGGCGGCGCGCCGCATGTCGTCGCGCTGATCGTCAATGTGCTGACCTGCGGCCTCATGGCGCTCGTCGTGCTGCGCGCCGGCGCTGCCGTCGAGGCGCTGATCCGCGGCCACAGCGAGGGCCTCCTCGGTGCCTTTCGGGCGGCGATCGCCCGCGCCTGGCTGGCGATCGGCCTGACCCTCGTCGCCGGCCTTTTCGTATTCTTTATCTTCGGCTTGTCGCTCGGTCTCCTGTCCTATTTCTACGGCGTCACCTCGACGCTCGGCCTGTGGCTCGTGCTGCTGGTGCTCGACCGGCTGACCGAGATCGGCTGGCGCAATTCCGAGCGCGCCGCCGCCGCTTCGGCAACCCAGGCCGACCGTCTCGTCGGGCAGGGCCTGAAGCGCATCGTGCGTGCGGTGGCGCTGCTGGTTGCGGCGGTGCTGCTCGGTTCGATCTGGAGCGATGCGATCGAGCCGCACACTGCCGCGGCCGGCCGCGCGCTGCGCGCGACGATCGCCGCCTCGCTGACGCTGTTCGTCGCCTATGTCGCGTGGGTGCTGATCCGGGTCGCGATCGACCGCCATCTGCAGGGCGTGCTGACCGGCCCGAAGGTGCCCGGCGCCGCCGCCGACGAGGAAGCCGAAGGCGGGCCGGGATCGCGGCTGCAGACGATCCTGCCGATGCTGCGCCTCATGATCGGCGCGTTGATCGCGGTCGTCGCGGCGCTGGTCGTCCTGTCGCGCCTCGGCATCGATACGGCCCCGTTGATCGCCGGCGCCGGCGTGTTCGGCCTGGCGATTTCGTTCGGCGCGCAATCCCTGGTGCGCGACATCATTTCCGGCCTGTTCTTTCTGTGGGACGACGCGTTTCGCATTGGTGAATACATCGTTGCCGATCACCTCATGGGCACGGTCGAGGCGCTCGGCATCCGCTCGGTCAAGGTGCGGCACCACAACGGGCCGCTGCACACGATCCCCTACGGCCAGCTCGGCGCCGTTACCAACATGAGCCGCGATTTCGCGACAACAAAATTCAACCTGCGCCTCGAACGCGGCGTCGATCTCGAGCAGGTGCGCAGGGCCGCCAAAAAGATCGGCATCGCGCTGCAGGAGGAGCCGGCGATCGCCGCCGAGGTGATCCTGCCGTTGAAGATGCAGGGCATCGCCGAGATCACCGATACCGCGGTTGTCGTGCGCTTCAAGTTCACCGTGCGGCCGGGCAAACCGAGCTGGGTGCAGCGCGAATACGTGAAGCGCATGTATCTTGCCTTCGCCGAGCAGGGCATCAAATTCGCCTCCGGTGCGCTCACCCTGCGCACCTTCGAAGGCGGCGCGCCGGAGGGCGAGACGGCGGCGCCGGAGGCTGCGCCGCCGCAGCCGGCCGCGGCGATGCTCGCGGCGCCGAGCCGGGTTGCGTAGTCCTCAATAGCCGCGCGCAGGATCGACCACATTGGCGAGCGGCAGGCCCGCCTCGAAACGGCGGATCGCCTCGACCATGATCGGCGCCGCGGTCAGCGGGTTGGTGATGCCGGCGACGTGCGGCGTCACCAGGATGCGCGGATGGCGCCAGAACGGGTGCTCGGGCGGCAGCGGCTCGTCGCGGAACACGTCGAGCACGGCGCCCGACAATTGCCCCGCATCGAGCGGCGGGATCAGGTCGGCTTCGACCAGATGGCCGCCGCGGCCGGCATTGACGAGGCCGGCGCCGCGCGGCAATTGCGCAAAGGTGCGGGCGTTGAGGATGCCTGCGGTCTCCGGCGTCAGCGGCAGCAGGCAGACGAGAATTTCGCTTCGTGCCAACAACGCGTCGAGGCCGGCGGCGCCGGCGCAGGTCGCAAAGCCGGGGATCGTTTTGGCGCTGCGGCTCCAGCCGGTAACCGAAAAGCCGAGCGCCTTGAGCATGCCACCGGCCGCCTGCCCGATCGTGCCGAACCCCAGGATGCCGACCGGCCGCTCCGCGGCGTTTTTCTGCGGCTGCTCCCGCCATTCGCGGGCGCGCTGCTGCGCCAGATAATCGAGGTCATGGCGGTGCAGCCGCAGCACGGCAAGCGCGACGAACTCGCTCATCGCCGCCGACAGATAGGGATCGACGAGCCGGACCACGGGGACGCCGCGCGGCAGTTGCCGGTCGCCGAACAGGTGATCGACGCCGGCGCCCAAGGACAGGATCAGCCGGAGGTTCGGCAGCGACGCCAGAAGCCCCGGCGGCGGCCGCCACACGATCGCGTAGTCGATCGCGGCGGGGTCGCCCAACGC
>DATJUL010000340.1:0-5184 GCA_035502295.1 Allostellaceae bacterium
GCCCGACGACATCTACGCGACGATGGAAGCCAACGGCGCGATGCGCAGCCGCAACGGCGGCGACAGCTGGGAGGACTGCACCGCCGATCTGATCCGCTTCTGCGAAGAGCCGAAATACCGCAGCCGGATCGGCAGCCAGACGGAGATCGAGGGCATGCTCGACGGCCATGCGCTGGCCTGCAGCGCGGCGGCGCCGGGCACCGTCTTTCTCGCCAACCGCATGGGCCTCTTCCGCAGCGGCGACAACGGCGAGCACTGGCAGGACATGGAGATCGGCCGCTTTTCGCCGCTGACGTACGGCCGCGACGTGCGCACCTCGCCGCTCGATCCGAAAATCATGTATGCGGCGCTCTCCCCGGCGGCGCGCTCGACCGACGGCTCGGTCTATCGCTCGGATGACGTGGGCCGCACGTGGACACGCTTCGACCGCGGCATCAAGGCCGAGGCGACGATGATGGGTGTCATCCCGCACCCGACCGACCCCGGCCAGGTCTATGCGATCTCGCGTTGCGGCCAGGTGTTCGGGACGCAGGACGGCGGCAGGAATTGGCGCGAATCGCGCCTGCCCGAAGGCAGCCGCGACAGCTATTGCATCGCCTGCGGCTGATCCCGCGGGGCTAATCGGCGGCGAGGCGGCGGGTGCGCCCGGCCACGGCGCGCACCTTGCCGGGCGCCGCCGCCCAGATCGCCGCCGCCGAAAACAGGCTCAGCCCGATCGCGAGCCAGAAGGACGGCGCGTAACTGCCGGTGCGGTCGTGCACGATGCCGGCGAGCCACGGACCGGCGGCGCCGCCGAGCACGGCCGCCAGCACGATCATGCCGAAAATCGCACCGAACTGGCGCCCCTCGAAGATTTCCGCCGGGATCGGCCCCATCACCGATGTGAGGCTGTAGCCGAGCGTGCCCTGCGCGACGATCATCGCGTAAAGCAGCGCCGTATCCGGGTGGGCGCGCAACAGGATCAAGAGGAGGCAGCACAGCACAAAGCCGAGATTGCCGATTCCCCACACCCATTCGCGCCCGATGCGGTCCGACAGGTGGCCGAATGCGATCTGGCCCGGTACGGCGACGAGGCTGACAAGGCCCAAGGCCCAGCCGGCCTCAGCGTCGCTGAAGCCGATCTCGGACAGGTATTTTGTCTGGTGCACCTGCACGAGATACCAGGTGAACAGCGCCGCGAAATACCCGGCCGCAAGCCACCAGAAGCGCGCGGTGCGCAAGGCGCGCGCCACGGTCCAATCGACCGCGGCCCATTCGCGATCGACGACATTGGCCGCATGCCCGAGGGCGTCGGTGGGCGCAATGCCGTCGCCGTCCGCCTCCAATCCCATATCCTGCGGCCGGTGGCGCAGCAAGAGGTTGAGCGGCGCCAACAGGACCAGCACCAACAGACCGAGCGAGCGGCAGGCGCTGCGCCAGCCGGCGCCGGCAATCAGCCCTTCGAGCCACGGCAGGAGCACGATCGAACCCAACCCGACGCCGGAAAACGCGATGCTGAGCGCGAGGCCGCGCCGCCGCACGAACCAGTTCGTCAGGTAGAGCGCCTGCGCCGTGTAGGCGAGACAGTTGACGCCGCCGCCCACCGCCGCGCCCAAGGTCAGGTAGAGCTGCCATGGCGTCCGGACGAAGGCCGCCAGCAGCAATCCCGCGCCGATCATCAGGATTCCGAATTCGATGACCGGCAGCGGCCCGCGCTTGTCCATCACGCGGCCGACCCACGGGGTAATTGCGGCCGAGACCAGAAAGCCAAACGAGAACGCACCCGCCGTGACGCCGCGCCCCCAGTGGAATTCGGCGAGGATCGCCGGGAACAGCAGCGAGAACGCGGTGCGCGCGTTGACCCCGATCGCCACCGTCACAAAGGCGACGGCGACCAGCACCCAGCCGTAGAAAAACGGCAGCTTCGGCGGGCGGCGCGGCGAGCGAAAGGCGGGCACGGTTTCCATCGGCGGCATGTTACGGGGTGTCGGCGCGGCGATGTCTCGGTGTTCGCCGCAATGATCCTCAGAAAGCGCCGTTCGCGCAGCAGATCGTGCTGTCGCTGCCGGGAATTGCTATATGATGTGCGGCATGTCCGAACTTCCCGTCTCCCGCGCCGCGCCACCGCGGCCCGACCCGGTGCTGTTCGCCGGCCTCAACGAGGCGCAGAGGCGCGCCGTCGAGGCGCTTGACGGCGCCGTCCTGGTGCTGGCCGGCGCCGGCACCGGCAAGACCCGCGTCTTGACGACACGACTCGCCCACATCCTCAGCAGCCGTCGCGCCTTTCCCGGCGAAATGCTGGCCGTCACATTCACCAACAAGGCGGCGCGCGAGATGACGGAGCGGCTCAACACAATGATCGGGCGCGCCGCCGATGGCGTGTGGCTCGGCACATTCCACGCGCTCGCCGCCCGCATCCTGCGGCGCCACGCGGAACTCGTCGGCCTCAGATCGAATTTCACGATTCTCGATGCCGACGACCAGCTGCGCCTCCTGAAGCAGCTGATCGCGATCGCCAATATCGACGAGCGGCGCTGGCCGGCGCGGCTGCTGCTGCACGCGATCGAGCGCTGGAAGGACCGCGGCCTCGTGCCCGACAAAGTGCCCGAGGCCGAAATCGGCGACTGGGCCGACGGCCGCGCGCTGCAGCTCTACCGCGACTACCAGCAGCGCCTTGCAACCGTCAACGCGGTCGATTTCGGCGACCTCCTCCTCCACAACCTGACGCTGTTCACCCAAAACCCGGAAGTCCTCGCGACCTACCAGCGCCGCTTCCGCTATCTGCTTGTCGACGAGTACCAGGACACCAACCTCGCGCAATATTTGTGGCTGCGGCTCTTGGCGCAACAGCACAAGAATTTGTGCTGCGTCGGCGACGATGACCAATCGATCTATTCCTGGCGCGGCGCAGAGATCGGCAACATCCTGAAATTCGAACACGATTTTCCGGGGGCGCTGATCGTGCGGCTGGAGGAGAATTACCGCTCGACACCGGAAATCCTCGCCGCCGCGGCCGGAATCATCGCGCATAACCGCGGCCGCCTCGGCAAGACGTTGTGGACCCGCACCGGCGAGGGCGACAAGGTGACGGTGCGCGGGTTGTGGGATGCCGAACAGGAGGCGCGCTGGGTCGGCGACGAGATCGAGGCATTGCAGCGCCAGGGCCACGCGCTCAAGGAAATCGCGATCCTCGTGCGCGCCGGCTTTCAGACCCGCGAGTTCGAGGAGCGCTTTATCGCGCTGGCGCTGCCCTACCGCGTCGTCGGCGGTCCGCGCTTCTATGAGCGCCAGGAAATCCGCGACGCGCTTGCCTATCTGCGTCTCTTGCGCCAGCCGGCCGACGATCTCGCGTTCGAACGCATCGTCAACGTGCCGCGCCGCGGCATCGGCACCGCGACATTGCAGCTGCTGCATGCGACGGCGCGCGCCCGCGAGGCGCCGCTGATCGAGGCGGCGCGGCATCTGATCGCCGGCGACGATCTGCCGCGCGCCGGCCGCAACGCCTTGGCCGCGTTCACCGCGGCGCTCGACCGCTGGCGCGCCGAGGCCGACCGGCTCAGCCACACCGATCTCGTGCAGATCGTGCTCGACGAATCGGGCTATACCGGCATGTGGCAGGCCGACCGCTCGCCCGACGCGCCGGGCCGGCTGGAAAACCTGAAGGAACTCGTCGTCGCGATGGCCGAGTTCGACAATCTGGCCGGCTTTCTCGAACACGTCAGCCTCGTCATGGACAACGCCGCCGCCAGCGCCGGCGACATGGTGAACCTGATGACATTGCACAGCGCCAAGGGTCTCGAATTCGACACGGTGTTTCTGCCCGGCTGGGAGGAGGGCCTCTTTCCCTCGCTGCGCTCGGTCGAGGAGCACGGATTGAACGGACTCGAAGAGGAGCGCCGGCTCGCCTATGTCGGGCTGACGCGGGCGCGTCACCGCGCGCTGGTCTCGTTTACCGCCAACCGGCGCATCCACGGGCAATGGCAGAGTTCGGCGCGCTCCCGCTTTATCGACGAATTGCCCGCGCAGCAGATCGAGGTCGTTACCGACATGGGGCTGGGCGCGACGCCCGCCTGGGGCACCGCGGCATCGGCTGCGACCAACCGCGCCGCCTCCTCACCCGGTTGGGGCGCCGCGTGGGAAGCCGCCCGTGACGCCCGCAATGCGCGCCGCCCGCCGCTGATCGAGAGCGCGCCGCCACCAAAACGTGGCCAGGAACTTCGCCGGGTCGGCGGATTTGCGATCGGCGATCGCGTGTTTCACGAGAAATTCGGCTATGGCACCGTGCGCCTCGTCGAAGACAACAAGCTCGCGATCGATTTCGAAAAAGCCGGCGACAAAAAGATCATGGACGCCTTCGTCCAGCGTGCCTGACGGGAAGATACGATATTCCATGACCGTCATTGCGAGGAGCGCAGCGACGAAGCAATCCCGACGCACCCGTACGAACGGGCACGGGATTGCTTCGCTTCGCTCGCAATGACGCGCTTATGATATCGCGCGGCTTCATGGCCGGTGCGGTGCGCATCATGGCCGACATCGAGGGCGCCGCGGCGGCGCTGGCGGTGGCGGCGCTGCTCGACGAACCCGCGGTCGCGGTCAGCGCGTTCGAGGTCGATGAGGCCGCCGCGCGGTGGCGGGTCGAGGCCTATCCGCAGGCGCCGCTGCTCGACGCCGAACTGGAAGTGCGGCTTCGGCTGGCGGCAGCGGGTGCCGGCGGTCGGCTCATCGCCGTCGTCGAGGAACGCCTGCCCGAGCGCGACTGGCTCGCGGAAAACCGTCGCGCCTTTCCGCCGGTGCGGGTCGGCCGCTTCTTTGTATACGGCTCGCATTGGCGGGGGCGGCCGCCGCCCGGCATGATCGCGGTCGAGATCGACGCGGCGACCGCGTTCGGCACCGGCGAGCACCAATCGACCGCCGGCTGCCTCCTGGCCCTCGCTGCGCTCGCCGGGCGCCGGCGCTTCAAGCGCCCGCTCGATATCGGCACCGGCTCCGGCATCCTGGCGATCGCCGCCGCGAAGACGCTGCATCGCCCGGTATCGGCGAGCGACATCGACCCGGAAGCGGCGCGCGTCGCCCGCCATCATGTGCGCCGCAACGGCCTGGCCGGCCGGGTTCGGGTGATCTGCGCGCCGGGCTATCGCAGCCGCGCCGTGCGGCGGCGTCACTATGACCTGATTTTCGCGAACATCCTGGCGCGCCCGCTGG
>DATJUL010000341.1:0-10986 GCA_035502295.1 Allostellaceae bacterium
CGAAATGCCGCCGACCAGGCAGCGGGCGTGCGGCCCCAGTCCTGGTCGGCGGCAATCTCTATCGCCCTCCGGTCAGACCGATTGAGCAATCCGCTCGTTCCCGCAGCATCGGGCGAGGCGCGGAGGCGTCGTGACACAACCGCAACGGATCTTGGGGAATGGCGGAAGGCCTGCGCATCTACAACCTGTTTCCGACCCTGGCCGGCTCGATCGCCGGCTGGACGGAGGAGTTGCCGCGAATCGCCGCTATGGCGTTCAACGCGGTCTATCTGAACCCGTTTCATTATCCGGGGTTCTCCGGCAGCCTTTACGCGGTCAAGGACTATTACCGCCTCAACCCGCGTTTTCGCGGCACCGCGACGCAAAGCGACGACGAGCTTTTGCACGGCTTTACCGCCGCGGCGCAGCGTCATGGGCTGCGCGTCATCATGGACCTCGTCGTCAACCACACCGCGCGGGACAGCGAATTGGCGGCGCGGCGACCCGAATGGTTCGCCCGCGACAGCGATGGCGGGCTGCGCTCGCCGTCCGCGGTCGATCCGGGCGACCCCCGGAAGCGCACGGTGTGGGGCGATCTCGCCGAATTCGATTACCGGCCGCCGCATGCCGCGGCGATCGCCGATTATTTCGGCGATGTCGTGCGTCATTATATCGGGCTGGGCTTTGGCGGGTTCCGCTGCGATGCGGCCTACAAGGTGCCGGCGACGGTGTGGCGGCAACTGATCGATGCCGCCAAAAGCGCCGACCCCGATGTCGTCTTTCTCGCCGAGAACCTCGGTGCTCCGCAGGAAGAGGTGCTGGCGCTCGCCGGAGCCGGTTTCGACTACCTGTTCAACAGCCTCAAATGGTGGGATTTCGAGAGCCCGTGGCTGCTCGACCAGTACGAGCTCTACCGCCATATCGCGCCGTCGATCGCCTTTCCCGAAAGCCATGACACCGAACGGTTCGTTGCCGTGCTGCGGGCAGCCAGCGTTGCCGATTCCCAGATCGCCCCGCATTACCATCAGGCCTATGCCTTTGCGGCGGCGTTCTCGACCGGCGTCATGATGCCGATGGGGTTCGAGTTCGGCTGGTCACGCCGGCTCGCCGTGGTCGGCGACATGGCCGGCGGGCGAGAACGGGCGCGCTTCGACCTCAGCGATTTCATCGCCGGCGTCAACCGCATGAAAGCGGCGGTGCCGGCGCTCAACGACGAGGGGCCGCAGCGGCGCCTTTCCCGCCCCGACGATCCGCTGGTTGCGTTGCTGCGGCAGAGCGAGCGGAGCGCCGAGCGCGCGCTGGTGCTGGTCAACCCCGCCGAGCGCGAGCCGCGCGAGGCGGCGATCGACGATCTGCTGGGCCTGGCCGGGCTCGGCTATCTCGCCGATCGGCTCGCGATCGCCGAGATAACGCCCGGCGGCGACGGGGCGCCGGCGGGCAAGCGGCTTACCGTCCAGCCGCTCGAGGTCAAGGTGCTGCGGGTCGGGTTGCGCGCGCCGAAGCGCGTGCCGACGGGGCCGTGCGGCGGTGCGCCGCGCGACCCGCGGCATCACCCGGAATGGCGACCCGACGCCCGTATCGCGATCGAGGATGTGTGGCCACAGATCGACGGCGGGCGCTTTCCGATCAAGCGCGTCGTCGGCGAAGAGGTCGAGGTCTGGGCCGACCTGCTGCGCGACAGCCACGACAAGATCGCCGCCGTCGTCCAATACGCCTTCGAGGACGAGGACTGGCAGGAGACGCCGCTGGCGCTGTTCGACAACGACCGCTGGGTCGGGCGTTTCCGCCCCGACCGGATCGGACGCTGGCGCTATACGATCGCGGCATGGACCGACCGTTTCGCCAGTTGGCGCGACGATGTCGAAAAAAAGCACGAGGCCGGGCAGGACATCGCGCTCGAACTGATCGAGGGCGCTCGGCTGGTGGAAGCCGCCGCTGCGCGCGCCGCGCCGGCCGAGGCGGCACGGCTGCGGGCGATCCTCAGCGACGGCGCCGCGGCCGAGGTCGCGCCGCGCGGCGCGCTCTTCGCATCGGACGATCTGCGCACCGCGATGGCGCATGCCGACGAGCGTGCCGATGCGGTGCGCGGCGGCCGCGAACTCGACCTCGTCGTCGATCGCATCGAGGCGCGGTTCGCCGCGTGGTACGAAATGTTTCCGCGCAGCCAGGGCCATGTTCCGGGCAAAAGCGCGACATTCGACGACATGATCGCGCGGCTCGCCGACATCGCCGCGCTCGGCTTCGATGTCGTCTATCTCGCGCCGATCCACCCGATCGGCCGGGTCAACCGCAAGGGCCGCGACAACGCCGTCGTCGCCGCGCCGGGCGATCCCGGCAGCCCCTATGCGATCGGCAGCGCGGAAGGCGGCCACCGCGCGGTGCATCCAGAACTCGGCACGCTCGCCGATTTCCGCCGCTTTGTCACGGCAGCCGCCGAGTTCGGTATCGAGGTCGCGCTCGATTTCGCGATCCAATGCGCCCCCGACCATCCCTGGGTGCGGGATCATCCGCAATGGTTCCAGTTTCGTCCCGACGGCTCGATCAAATATGCCGAGAACCCGCCCAAGACATACGAGGACATCGTCAACGTCGATTTCTACAACCCGGACCGCGCCGGGCTGTGGAGCGAGTTGCGCGACACCGTGCTGTTCTGGGTCGCTGAGGGCGTGCGGACGCTCCGCGTCGATAATCCGCACACCAAGCCGCTGCCGTTTTGGGAATGGCTGATCCGCGAGGTGAAGGCGCGCTGCCCCGACGCCATCTTCCTGGCGGAAGCGTTCACCCGGCCGAAGATCATGCGGGCGCTGGCCAAGGCCGGGTTTACCCAGTCCTACACCTATTTCACCTGGCGCAACACAAAAGACGAGCTGACCGAATATCTGACAGAGTTGACGCAAGGGCCGGGCAAGGAATATATGCGGCCGAATTTCTTCACCAACACGCCCGACATCCTGCCGGTGTTTCTGCAGGAGGGGGGCCGGCCGGCGTTTTTGATCCGGCTGGTGCTGGCGGCGACGCTGTCGCCGGCCTACGGCATCTACAACGGCTTTGAATTGTGCGAGAACGAGCCGATCCCCGGCCGCGAGGAATATCTCCATTCCGAGAAATATGAATACAAGGTGTGGGACTGGGACCGCCCGGGCAACATCAAGCGCGAGGTTGCGATCGTCAATCGCTGGCGGCGTGAGAACCCGGCCTTGCAGGAGTTTGCCAATCTGCGCTTTCTCGACTGCGCCGATCCCAATCTCCTGGCGTATGCAAAGACCACGGCCGATCGCCGCAACCGCGTGATCGTCGTCGTCAACCTCGACCCGTTCGGGCTGCACGAGGGCGATGTCGTGCTGCCGCTCGACGCCTGGGACATCGACCCGGCGCGGGATTTTTCGGTTGAGGAGGCGTTTACCGGGCGTATCCTGACCTGGCGCGGCGAGCGTCAGCGCCTTGCGCTCGACCCGCCGACCCAGCCTGCGCTGCTGTTCCGCCTGCTGCCGGTCCCGCCCGCATGACCCCTCCCGACGACGCCCCGACCGCGCTGTTGTCGGCCGCCGCGCCGCTTGCCCGCCCCGCGTCGCTGACCGGCGACCCGCAGTGGTACAAGGACGCGATCATCTATCAGCTGCACGTCAAGGCGTTCTTCGATGCCAACAACGACGGCGTCGGCGATTTGCAGGGCTTGTCGCAGAAGCTCGACTACCTGCAGGACCTCGGCGTCACCGCGCTGTGGCTGCTGCCGTTCTACCCGTCGCCCCTGCGCGACGACGGCTACGACATCGCCGACTACAAGAGCATCCATTCCGCCTACGGCCATATGGGCGATTTCAAGGCGCTGGTGCGCGCGGCGCACCGCCGCAAATTGCGCATCATCACCGAGCTCGTCGTGAACCACACCTCGGATCAGCACCCGTGGTTCCAGCGCGCCCGGCGCGCCCCGCCCGGCTCGCACTGGCGCAACTATTACGTGTGGAGCGACACCGACCAGAAGTTTCCCGGCACCCGCATCATCTTTCTCGACACCGAGAAGTCGAACTGGACGTGGGACCCGGAGGCGCAGGCCTATTACTGGCATCGCTTTTATGCGCATCAGCCGGATCTCAACTTCGACAACCCGCTGGTGTTCCGCGCCGTGGTCAGCGTCATGCGGTTCTGGCTCGATCTCGGGGTCGACGGGCTGCGCCTCGACGCGGTTCCCTACCTGATCGAGCGCGAGGGCACGAGCAGCGAGAACCTGCCCGAGACGCATGCGATCCTGAAGCGGCTGCGCGCCGAACTCGACGAGCGTTACGGCGACCGCATGCTGCTGGCCGAGGCCAACCAGTGGCCGGAGGATGTGCTGCCCTATTTCGGCGCCGGCGACGAATGCCATATGGCATTCCATTTCCCGCTGATGCCGCGCCTCTACATGGCGCTCGCCACCGAGGACCGTCATCCGGTCACCGACATCCTGCGCCAGACGCCAGAAATTCCGGAAGGCTGCCAGTGGGCGGTGTTCCTGCGCAACCATGACGAGCTGACACTCGAAATGGTGACCGACCGCGAGCGCGACTATCTGTGGAATTATTACGCCGCCGACCGCCGCGCCCGCATCAATCTCGGCATCCGCCGGCGCCTCGCGCCCTTGATGCAGAACGACCGCCGCAGGATCGAGCTGCTGATGGGCCTCCTGCTGTCGATGCCGGGGACGCCGGTGCTGTATTACGGCGACGAGATCGGCATGGGCGACAATGTCTTCCTCGGCGACCGCGACGGCGTGCGCACGCCGATGCAGTGGTCGTTCGATCGCAACGGCGGCTTCTCGCGCGCCGACCCGGCAAGCCTCTATCTGCCGCCGATCATGGACCCGGTTTACGGCTTCGAGGCGGTCAACGTCGAGGCGCAGAGCCGCTCGCCGTCGTCGCTGCTGAACTGGACGAAGCGCCTCATCGCGGCGCGCCTCACCCGACGCGCGCTCGGCCGCGGCGCACTGCGCCTCTTGTATCCGTCCAACCGCAGAATCTTCGCCTATCTGCGCGAGGAGCAGGACGAGACCATCCTGTGCGTCGCCAACCTGTCGCGCACGGCGCAGGCGGTCGAACTCGACCTCTCGGAGTTCCGCGGCCGCCAGGTCATCGAGGTGCTGGGCCGCGCCGAGTTTCCGCCGATCGGCGAGCAGACCTATGCGTTGACGCTGCAGGGGCACAGCTTTTTCTGGTTCGAGCTGGCGGCGCGTCCGGACGCCGAGAGCCAGCTGATGTGGGCGGAAAGCGGGCCGGAATTCGTGACCTTGGTCATCCCGCAGGACTGGCGCGACCTGTTCGGCCGCCACAACCTGCCGCAGTTCGAACGCGACGTGCTGCCCCTCTTCCTGCCGCGGCAACGGTGGTTCGGCGCCAAGGACCAGCGCATCCGCGCGTGCCGGGTCGCGGCCTACGGCGAGATCGCCCAGCCGCCGGGCGAGGCGCCCGACGCGCGGATCGGCAGCTTTGTGCTGCACATCGTCGAGGCGGCGCTGTCCGGCGGCGAGCGCCAGCAGTATTTCGTGCCCTTGGCGACGCTGTGGCTGCCGTCCGGCGCCGAGCCGCGGCAGGCGCTCTTGCCGGCGACCCTCGCGGAATTGCGCCAGGCGCGGCGCGAAGGCGCGCTGGTCGATGCCATGACCCAGGACGGCTTTGCGCTGGCGCTGACCGCGGCGATCGCCCGCGAGGGGTCGCTCGCGCTGACCGCGGCGGACGGGTCGGCGGCCGAACTGCGCTGCCGCCACACGCCGCGGTTTGCCGAGGTGCCGGCGCCGGAGCGGCTGGTCGTCCGCCGGCTCGGCGCCGAACAGTCGAACAGCTCGGTGCTGCTGGACGATTACGCGGTGCTGAAGCTCTATCGCCGGCTTCAACCGGGCACTCATCCCGAAATCGAGATGAGCCGGTTTCTCGTCGAACGGGCCGGCTTTGCCAACACGCCGCCGCCGCTGGCGACGCTGGAATTTGCGCCCGGCAACGGCGAGACCGAGCCGAGCGCCGCCGGCATCCTGTTCGGCTTTGTCCGCAATCAAGGAGACGGTTGGACGCTGGCGCTCAACTATCTGTTGCGCTATCTCGATCACGTGCTCGATCGCGAGGCGCCGGGCGCCAAGCCCGACGATCGCACCGACCTGTCCGACCCCGACCATTTCTTCCTCGCCCTGGCCCGCCAGCTGGGCTTGCGCATCGCACAGATGCACCGCGCCTTTGCCGAATGCGGCGGCGGCGATCCGGCGTTCGCGCCGGAACCGATCACCCCCGATGATCTGAGCGCGTGGCGGCGCGATCTGCAGCAAGCCGCCGACGACATGCTGGCGCGGCTGGAGCGCCGGCGCTCGGCGCTGCCCGAACCGGTGCGCGAGCTTGTCGATGCGGCGCTCGCCGCACGGCGGCCGCTCGCCGCCGCGATCCGGCTGTTGGCGCCGGACGGCATCGTCGCCGTCAAGACCCGCTACCACGGCGATCTGCATCTGGGCCAGGTGCTGGCGGTGCAGAACGATTTCCACGTCATCGACTTCGAGGGCGAACCGGGCCGCCCGCTCGCCGTCCGCCGGCTGAAAAGCTCGCCGCTGCGCGATGTGGCGGGGATGATCCGCTCGTTCGAATATGCCGCCATCGCGGCGGTGCGGCAGATCGCGGAGACCCGGCCGCAGGCGGTGGCGCGCGTCTCGCAGGTCGCCGATGCCTGGCACCAGCGCGCCGTCGACGGCTTCCGCGCCGCCTATCGCAAAGAAATGCGCGGCTGCGCCGCCTACCCCGCCAACAAGCTGCACGCCAAGGGCTTGATCGACTTCTTCTCACTGGAAAAGGCGATTTACGAGGTGACGTACGAATTGGCCAACCGGCCGGACTGGGTCGGCATCCCGATCAACGGGATCCTGCGCATCCTCGCCAGGATCAAAGGCAGCACCGATGCCGCGTCGGTCTAGCCCCGATGTCGAGGCCATCGTCGCGGCGCGGCACGGCGACCCGTTCGCGTTTCTCGGCATGCACCAGGTATCGGGCGGGCTCTGCGTCCGCACGTTTCTGCCCGACGCCGAGGCCGTCGCGGTGATCGAAAGCGCCAGCGGCAACATCGTCGCCGACGGCGAGCGCATCCATCCCGCCGGACTGTTCGCCGCCGCGATGCCCGACCGAAGCGAGCCGTTCCGCTATCGGCTGCGCGTCAGCTGGGGCGGGCACCAGCAGGAATTCGAGGACGTCTACCGCTTTCCGCCGGTGCTCGGCGATCTCGACCTGCATCTCCTGGCCGAAGGCAACCATCTCGCGAGCTACCAGAAGCTCGGCGCCCATCCGCTCACCCACGACGGCACCGAGGGCGTCGCCTTTGCGCTGTGGGCGCCCAACGCACAGCGGGTCAGCCTCGTCGGCGATTTCAACGGCTGGGACGGCCGCCGCATGCCGATGCGCCGGCGCCACGCCGGCGGGCTGTGGGAATTGTTCGTGCCCGGCCTCCGGCCCGGCCACCTCTACAAATACGAGCTGATCGGCGCCGCCGGCGAGCTGTTGCCGCTGAAGGCCGATCCCTACGCCGAACAGGCCGAGCGGCCGCCCGGCACGGCCTCGATCGTCGCCCGGCCGGCGCGCCATGTGTGGAACGACGGCAATTGGATGAGCGAGCGCTGGCGGCACAACGACCGCGAGGCGCCGATCGCGATTTACGAAGTCCATCTCGGCTCATGGCGGCGGCGCGACGGCAACCGCTATCTGAGCTATCGCGAGCTGGCGGCCGAGCTGGTGCCGTATGTCGCCGAGCTCGGCTTCACCCACATCGAGGCGCTGCCGGTTACCGAATTTCCGTTTGACGGGTCATGGGGCTATCAGCCGATTTCGCTGTTCGCGCCGACGTCGCGCTACGGCTCGCCGGACGATTTCCGCGCCTTTGTCGATGCCTGCCACGCTGCCGGGCTGAGCCTGTGGCTCGATTGGGTGCCGGGGCATTTTCCGACTGACGCGCACGGCCTCGCGCGGTTCGACGGCACCGCCCTCTACGAGCATGCCGATCCGCGCCAGGGCCTGCACCGCGACTGGAACACGCTGATCTACAATTACGGCCGCCGCGAAGTCGCGAATTTCCTCTTGTCGAGCGCGCTCTACTGGCAGCGCGAATTTCACATCGACGGCATTCGCGTCGATGCCGTCGCCTCGATGCTCTATCTCGATTACAGCCGGCAGGAAGGCGACTGGATCCCGAACCAGTACGGCGGGCGGGAAAACCTCGACGCGATCGCCTTTCTGCGGCGCATGAACGAACTGGTGTTTGCCGAGGAGAGCGGCGCGACGACGGCGGCCGAGGAATCGACCGCTTGGCCGATGGTGTCGCGCCCGACCTATGTCGGCGGCCTCGGCTTCGGGTTCAAATGGAACATGGGGTGGATGCACGACACGCTCGGCTATATCGCGCGCGACCCGATCCATCGCAAATACCACCACAACGACCTGACCTTCGGCCTCTTGTACGCCTACCACGAAAACTTCATCCTGCCGCTGTCGCACGACGAGGTCGTGCACGGCAAAGGCTCGCTGATCGGCCGCATGCCGGGCGATACGTGGCAGAGATTCGCCAACCTGCGCGCCTATTTCGCTTTCATGTGGACGCATCCCGGCAAGAAGCTGTTGTTCATGGGCGGCGAATTCGGCCAGGATTGGGAATGGAACCACGATACCGGCCTCGACTGGCAGGCGTTGGAGCATCCGCTGCACGCCGGGGCGCAACTTCTGGTGCGCGACCTCAACCGCCTCTATCGCGCCGTCCCGGCGCTGCACCGGCTCGATTGCGAGCCCGAGGGCTTCCAGTGGATCGATGCCGCCAACGGCGCCGAGAGCGTCTTGTCCTATCTGCGGCGCAGCCGCGATCCGCATGAGCTGGCGGTCATCGTGTGCAACTTTACGCCGATCCCGCGATACGACTATCGGATCGGTGTGCCGCGCCCGGGCCGCTATCTGGAGCGCATCAACACCGACGCCGAAGTTTATGGCGGCAGCGGCGTCGGCAACGCCGGCGAGGTGCATGCCGAACCCCATCCGATGCACGGCCATGCCTATTCGCTGCGGCTCAATCTGCCGCCGCTCGGAACCCTGATCTTCACCGCCTCATCTTGACAGGCGCAGACATGCCATCCACCAAAGTGTGGCCCGGCCAACCCGATCCGCTCGGCGCCACCTGGGACGGCAAGGGGGTCAATTTCGCGCTGTTCTCGGCGCATGCCGAAAAGGTCGAACTGTGCCTGTTCGACCGAAGCGGCCAGCACGAGGACGCGCGCATCGTGCTGCCCGAATACACCGACGAAGTCTGGCACTGTTACCTGCCCGAGGTGCGCCCGGAGCAGCTTTACGGCTATCGCGTCTACGGCCCCTACGATCCCGCCGCCGGGCATCGCTTCAACCCGAACAAGTTGTTGATCGATCCCTATGCGCGCGCGCTGAACGGGCATTTGCGGTGGAACGATGTGGTGTTCGGCTATCGGGTCGGCAGTCCGCGGGAAGACCTTGCCTTCGACCGCCGCGACAGCGCCCGGTTTGTGCCGAAATGCCGCGTCGTCGAGAGCGCCTTCACCTGGAACCACGACCGCCCGCCGCGCACCTCGTGGGAAGAGACGATCATCTACGAGATGAATGTGCGCGGCTTCACGATGCGGCACCCGGCGGTCGCCCACCGCGAGCGCGGCACCTTTGCGGCCTTGGCCTCGCCCGCCGTCATCGACTACCTCGTCGAACTCGGCGTCACCGCGGTCGAGTTTCTGCCGGTCCACGCCGCGGTGACCGAGCAGTCGCTCGCCGAGCGCGACCTCGTCAATTACTGGGGCTACAACACGATCGGGTTTTTTGCCCCCGACCCGCGCTTTCTGCCCGGCGGCGCGATTGCCGAGTTCAAGACCGCGGTGAAGCGCCTGCACGATGCCAACATCGAGGTCATCCTCGATGTCGTCTACAACCACACCGGCGAAGGCAACCGCCTCGGGCCGACGCTGTCGTTCCGCGGCATCGACAATTTGTCCTACTATCGCCTGCAGGACAATCGGCGCCACTACCACAACTTCACCGGCTGCGGCAATTCGCTCAACACCGATCATCCGCGGGTGTTGCAGCTGGTCATGGATTCGCTGCGCTACTGGGCGCTCGACATGCATGTCGACGGGTTCCGTTTCGATCTCGCGCCGACGCTGGCGCGCGAAGGCGGCGACTACAGCCAGGACGCGGCGTTTCTCGATGCGATCCGACAGGATCCGGCGATGGCGCAACTGAAGCTGATCGCGGAGCCGTGGGATGTCGGACCTTACGGCTACCAGCTCGGCAATTTCCCGCCCGGCTGGGCGGAGTGGAACGGTCAATACCGCGACACCGTGCGCCGCTTCTGGAAGGGCGACAAGGGGCTGGTCGCCGAGACCGTCTCGCGCGTCGCCGGCTCCTCCGACATTTTTGGCTATCGCGGCCGCCGCCCCTGGGCCAGCATCAATTTCCTCACCGCGCACGACGGCTTCACGCTGCAGGATCTGGTCAGCTACGAGCAGAAACACAACGAAGCCAACGGCGAAGACAACCGCGACGGGCACGAGCCCAACTTCAGCTGGAATTGCGGCGTCGAGGGGCCGAGCGACGATCCCGCGATCGCGGCATTGCGCGACCGCCAGAAGCGCAACCTGCTGGCGACGCTGCTGTTGTCATTGGGCGCGCCGATGCTGCTCGCCGGCGACGAGTTCGGGCACAGCCAGAAAGGCAACAACAACGCCTATTGCCAGGACAACGAAACGACCTGGCTCGACTGGCACAACATCCGCCCCGAGGACGAGGCGCTGCGCCACTTCGTGCACCGGCTCATCCAGCTGCGCCGCCGCCACCGGGTGTTTTCGCGGCCGCGCTTCTTCCGCGGCGAGGTCATGTCGGAAGCGGGGCTGAAGGACATCACCTGGGTGACGCCCGGCGGGGCCGAAGCGACATCGGAGGATTGGGGCAACCCGGTGGCGCTGTCGTTCGGCTACGTGCTGTGCGGCGCCGCCGGCGAATTCTACACGACGGG